>CAJWTC010000007.1 GCA_913046795.1 uncultured Flammeovirgaceae bacterium
ATATGGGGTCATTAGGAAATGATCTCATAGGTATAAGTATAGACACATATGGTGATGGAAGAAATAATGTTTTTATAGGTTCCAACCCCTTAGGGTCACAAATAGATGTAAGAATACTGAACAGTTTGACAGATGAAGGAAGATATGACTTAGCATATGATCTTGAGTATGAATCAGTTGGTGTTATAGGTGATAATGAATATTTTGTGGAGCTTAAAATTCCTTTTTCATCAATTTCCTTCTCAAATAATAAAATACAAAAATGGAAATTTAGTTTTGTGAGAAGATATCTAGATTATGCTATTTCTACCAGTAAAGATGATAGGAATAATTCATGTATCACATGTCAATTAAATGATTTTATTGTTTTTGATAAATTTAGAGTTGATAAGAAGTTCGATCTTTTACCATATATATCATCAAATTTAGTTGGGAATAAAGATGATAATTCAAGGGGCATGAATTATGATAAAATAAAACCAAATTTTGGTGTAGGAATTAATGCAGAATTATCAAAAACCTTATCTCTGGAGTTAACTATAAATCCTGATTTTTCACAAGTAGAAGCAGATGTTACAAAAATTGATGCTAACTCTGCATATTCATTAAGTTATCCAGAGAAAAGACCATTTTTTAATAATGGAGTAGATATATTAAAATTAAATTCAAGAGATCTTCAACCATTTTATTCTAGATCTATAAACGATCCCTTATATGCTCTTAAAATGTTAAATCAGGGAGAAAATTCTAGATTTTTATTTTTATCATCAATAGATAGAAATTCACCGTACTTGATCGCTGGAAATGACCAATCTTACTTTGGTGAAGGAGGAAGGAGTTTAATTAATATTTTAAGGTACCAACATTTGCTTGGGAAAGGTTCTAAAATAGGGATATTATCATCTAGTAGAGTTTATGAGAATGGAGGATATGGTAACTTATTTGGAGTTGATGGTCTGATCCAAATTTCTAATAATATTAGGTTCGCTTTTGATATTCTTAAAAACTTTAATCTAGAACCAAATAGTAACTGGATTGATTCTGACGATTATTTTGGAGCAAGAACTATAAACCTAGACGGGGAAAAATTCAATGGAACCGGAATTTCATTAGGTATTACTCGAAAAACTGAAAGATGGACAACTTATATAGGTTATAAACATATAGACCCGAGCTACAGGGCAGATGTTGGTTTTGCTGTAAAAAACGATAGAAAATGGATTACCCTTCTTCAATCTCATAATAAATTTTGGGATAATGGCTTTATAAAGACAGCTTCTTTTACTGTCAAGAAAGATATTCTGTATGATTTCACTAATAACCTTGATGTAATGTCTCTTGACGGAAGCATAAAAACTACATTTAAGGGAAATACTGAGTTTTCATATTACTATGATTATGATTTTATTACAAATTACCTAGGAGTTGATTATAAAAACTACGGAACTAGTAGATTGGGCTTTAGTACTAAACCCATTGAGTTATTTAATTTTATATCAAATATAAGATTTGGAAAAGATATTGCTTTCAATTCTGATAATCCAGAGATTGGGAGAGAACTTGATTTATATTTTAATTTAACTTTTCAAATTACTGATAACTTCTCAATATCAAATATTTTTAATAAATCTAGACTTAAAAATTTAACTGATAATACATATTATTTTGATGGTTTAATTTATAGAGTAGACACTAAATATCAATTCTCTAAAACAGTTGGCATTAGGTTAACATCAGAGATAAATTCTTTTAATAATTCTCTCTTCTTTCAACCACTTTTTGAGTGGGTTCCTAACCCATTCACTATCTTCTATATCGGAGGAAATCAAAATTTCTTGAAAGAAGAAAAATATGGTTTGGATAATTCTCAAGTCTTCATAAAATTTCAGTACTTAATTAACCTCTAAAACAATTTAATCGAAGTATCGTTATATTTAGTGTGAACATTACTGACAAAAACAAAAGGAGAAAATTCCTTAAGAATGCCGGATCAACTGCAATATTTGCTACCCTTGGAACATCATTCTTTACAAGTTGTGATACAAGTGAAGACACATCAGCTCCTATTACACCACCACCTAACGAAACAGAAACTGGTAATGGATTTACAGTAGATGGTAATATTTATACTTTTGATCTTACTCATTCATCTTTTTCTGGACTTTCATCTGAAGGTGGTTGGAAGAGATTTGATCAAGGTGGAATGTTATTGGTTAATGTTGGTCAAAATATAATAAGAGCTTTTAATAGTGCTTGTCCTCATGCTGGTTGCAGAACAAGTTGGGGATACACCAACAACAATTTAAGATGTGGATGCCACGGTGCATTATTTAATAATCAGGGGACAATTTTAAGTGGTCCAGGGGGTACTGGTGATCTAAATTCTTACACCGCCGTACTTCAAGATGATATATTAACTGTTACAAAGTAATAATTTATATCTTAATCTGAGTGCCTTCCTTATAGTAGACTTCTTTTTCTAGCTTACCATCTCTTGAATAAATTCTCATATATCCATTTTGTACTCCATTTTTTGTCTCAGTTTCATCTGATAGTGAACCATCCCCATAATAATTTTTTTGTAAGCCATCTCTTACACCATTTTTAAAATTCCATTCTCTTTTTAATCTACCATTTTTATAATAAGATTTTGATAATCCATTTCTGACTAGTTTTTTATCAAAGATTTCCTCACTCTCTACTTTTCCACTCTTATAAAATCTTCTAACAGATATTTGACTTGCTCCATATTTCCATTCACTTTGAACATTTCCAGATGAATAAAACAATTCCGTTAATATCTTAAATCCATCTTTGTATGATACCTTTACTCTTACGTTTTCATTTTCATCAAAATCTACTGCAATACCCGTAAAAACTTTATTATTATGGTAAGCTACATTATCAATGTTTTTGATGTCATTAACGCTTACAGGATTTTCACAGCCTATAAACAAAGAAATTAGAATTAGGTATATAAAATTTTTATACATTTTATTAATTCAATTTACTTTCAATTTAAGAGTTATTATTTTATTTAAAAATAAGAATGAAAATAATTAAATTGTTGAATGAATTTGAGTTTATTCAATCTTGGAATTATTTTTTTTGTCATGTGGATGATATATTTTTCTTTAGGAGCATTTGCCAGCATGACTGAAGATAAACTCCTCCTAAACATTTTTCGATCATTTAAGTATATAATAGGTATTATTTCAATTATTTTGATAATCCTTTATATATTTTATTGATGAAAAAAATTATATTAAACTTACTATTATTTAGTTTACCATCCTTTATTTTCTCACAATCTATTAGTGTCAAGATCTTAGATAAAATTGATGGAACTTCTATTGAAAATATAAAAGTAGAATCTGAAAATGAAGTTTTTTTTACTGATAAAAATGGCTTAATATTTTTTGATGAGGAATTGCTACCAATTGAATTGCAAATAAACGATTTCAGATACTATCCAAAAAAAATTAAATTCAATCAATCAAAAAGTTTAGAAATAGGACTTACTCATAAAGGCTTTATTCTTGATGATATCATAATTAATTCTAATTTTAATTCAAAAAAATTAAAAAACAACAATACTTCGGCTGCTATTCTTGATGATATTGAATTCAGAAAAAATGAGGGGGAGTTTCTGATTAACTCTCTTAATCAAATTACAGGAGTATATTCGCATTCAGCAGGCTACAATACCAATAGAATTACTATCAGAGGTATGGGATCAAGGTCACCATATTCAACAAATAAGATAAAATCATATCTTAATAATATCCCTCTCTCAAATGGAGTTGGAGAAACAACAATTGAAGATTTTGGAATTGAAATATTAGACCAAATTGAAATAAATAAGGGCCCAAACTCAAGTATCTATGGTTCTGGTCTTGGAGGTAATATTATACTTAAAACCTCTAAAAGTTTTGAAAAAACAGTTAAGGTAAAATCCATCTTTAAATCTTTTAATACTTATCAGAATAGCATCTCTGTATCTAAAAAGATCAACAGATTAAGCTTACTAATTAACTTTGAAAGAATAAAAAGCGATGGCTACAGGGATAATAATACTTATAATAATAATAGAATTTTCGTAACTGTAGATTATGACATAAACGACTATTACGGAATAGACTTTATTTATTTTACAAATTCAGCTGATGCTCTTATACCTTCCTCACTTAGTTTAGAAAATTATATTAATAATCCATCAAGTGCTGCGTTTTCCTGGAGAAATGTTCAAGGTGGAGAGGATTATAATAGATCAGTATCTGGTTTAACATTCAATTCAAATAAAGATAAATATTCATCAAGCACTACATTTTTTTATAAGACGTTTAGCAATGATGAAAATAGACCATTTAATTACTTAATTGAGGACAGTGATTCATTTGGTTTTAGACATATTGGTAAATTTAAATTAACTCCATTTGACTTAAGTTACGGTCTTGAGTATTCTAATGAAAGTTATCTATTCAGTACTTGGGATGAATATGGTAGTGCAAACCAATCACTAATATCTCAGCAATCACAAGACAGAAAAAACTCTAATTTCTTTATACAGGTTGACAAATCGTTCCAAAATTCTTTTTTGACTTTTGGAATTGGATCTAATAAAATTAATTACGATTGGATTGATGAGACTGAAGCAAGTTCCTTAAGTTATAACACAAAAACCATTATATCTCCAAGATTATCCTACAATCATAATTTGGATAATATTTCAATATTCGGAAATATAAGTCACGGTTTTTCTTCCCCTAATATAGATGAGACTCTCGATGATAATGGAATAGTAAACCCAGATATTAAACCCGAAACTGGGTGGAATTATGAATTAGGTTTTATTGGAACAATAAATAAAAACAAACTTTCATATAACCTTAATCTCTATTATATGGATATAAAAAATTTACTAGTAGCACAAAGGACAAGTTTCGATACTTTTACAGGAGTAAACGCTGGTAGAACACATCATCCTGGCTTAGAAGCAACAATAAATTTTCCATTACTTAGAAGTCAAAACTTAACCATTACTTCATCTAATAGTTTTTCTAAATATTGGTATATCTTCAAAGATTTTAATAATAGAGGAACTGACTATTCTAAAAATAAATTAACGGGCGTACCTTCCCATTCTTTATTCTCTAAAATTAAGTTTGATTTAAAAAATTATCTAGCACAAATTTCATTTCAAAATGTTGGAAAAATACCTATGAATGATTCAAATGAACTATTTACAGATTCTTACTCTGTCATTGATTTAAAATTATCGAGACTTTATTCTTTAAAAAATTTAGGGATCAATATATCAACAGGCATAAATAATTTATTTGATAAAAGATATGCATCTGGTGTTGTGATAAATGCTAGAGGATTTGGGGGAAGAGACCCAAGATTTTATTACCCCGGGTTACCAAGAAATTATTATATATCTTTATCTATAAGCATTTAGATAAATTGGATATAAAGAGAATAAAGTCTTACGGTTTAGAGTCACTAGTAATATTATTTAGTATAGTACTATCATTTTATATTGAGGGAAGAAGAGATCTCTCAGAAAAGAACTCAAATAAAAACAAGCTAATCACTGATCTAATAAATACTATTAATGAAGATCTTAAGCAACTTGAATACATAAAGTCGGAGATGAATAGGTCATCTAAAATAATAAATGAAATTCAAGGTGATATTTCTTCTAAAAATAAAAACCTAACAGAAAAGGAGATAATAGATAGACTTACTCTAACAAATGTTTCATATTCTTATTTTGCACAGAAAGGCATTTTCAATCAGTTAATTGCCACTGGAAGTTTTGAATTGATTGAGAAACAAGAACTTAAACTTCTGCTACTGAAAATATATAATCATCAGAATGATAGAAATAATGCTATTTCCATATTAATTGATAACTTCTCAATAGACTTCCTAAATCAAATTTACTCCAAATTTAGAATTGATATAAATCAAAATAACATGGAAGGAGAAATTTATGGAGTAAAACAACTTACTGATTATAAATTTAATGAAGAATATTACTTTTCAGATGAATTCTTTGGGTTACTAACAAGAGCAGAAATATATGTTAATAACTACTCTAGGCTCATAAATGATATTAGTGAAAACCTAAACCAAGCAAAAATTTACGCTGAATATGAAATCAATGATTAAAATAAAAATTGTTTCTTAGACTTATTTTTCCATCCAGCCTGAGACTTATATTCTACAAAAAATATATTTAAGTCAGCCTGAGACTTATACTCTACAAAATAAATTTTTTTATCAGCTTGTGATTTATAATTAACAAAATGCCAAAGGCCTTGATTTCCTTTTACCTCAGATAAATAATCTAATTTAAATACTAATAAATCAGCCTGGGATCTATAATCCGTAACAAATACATTTATGTCAGCCTGAGATTTATAATCAACACTAAATATTTTTTGACTAAATAAGGAATTACTAAAAAATAACAGATATAATAATATTATAACTCTCAAAATATTATAATTTATTTTTCTTCTAGAGATGACATAATTGAGAAAGTCATAGTGTTCGCAGATTTAGCATACTTTAACGCCTCTCTTGTCTCTTTTTTTATTTCTTCTAATTCAAAAGAAGTATACTCTAATCTTGTAGAAATATCGTTTAATTTATCTCTAGTCTCGTAGTTTTGATAAGCTAAAATTAATAGACCAAAAAAAGTTAGATTTTGGAAATTAAAATAGCTTCTATTTCTTAAAAAGTTTTTCATATTTAAAATATATTGATGTGTTTATTTATTAGTTATTAGATTTTTTAATCAAATTTTCGAACTAAAAATAGATAAAATATATTAGTAAGTTAATATCTTAAAATAGAATTAAATTTAATATATTAAAATAAAAAAATGATTAAGTATACCCTACCTGCATTATTTTTAATTTTTTCAAATATAAGTTTTGAAAATAATTTAAAAGGTCTTTGGAAATCAACTGATGATAATTTAGTTCAATATCTTGAGTTTAGTGATGATGGATCTTTAACAGAGATAATACAAAATCAGACATTAAATTATAAATATAAAAAAACCGATAAGTTTATTGAGATAGAATTAGAAAATGGAAGCTTAATTGAAAGTTCATTTTATATAGTTTCAGATACACTAACTATTCAATATTTTGAAAATGGTAAATCAATTACGAATAAATACGTTAGAAAAAAAATAGCTCTTTGAATGAAGAAAAAAAGAGAAGAATCAAAAGGTCAATTAGCACAAATTATAAGAAGAAAGAATCTTACTAAAGTAAAACCTTCAGGTAAAATCTATAAAAGATCAAAAAAGATAGCAGATGAGTAAAATTTATTTTTTTATTTTTTTATTTTTTTCTAATCCGCTTTTCTCCCAGAGTAGAGATAAAATAAATAAAATTACAAAGGAAGTAATTCAGAATAACTGGGAAAGATTTTTTGATATGCTCTCAATCCCAAATGATGGTTACGACTCTCCCAATATTGAGAGAAATATAAAGTGGTGTGAAAATACATTCTCAGATCTTGGTTTTAAAGTAGAGAGAGTTATTGCTAAGAGTACCAGTCCATCAATGCCTAACCATCCACTATTAATTGCAAATAAATTTATATCTAAGGATTATAAAACTGTCCTAATTTACTTTCATATGGATGGACAACCTGTCGATCCAAAAAAATGGAATCAAGATGATCCTTTTATTCCAATACTTTCTGAATATGTCTCTGATAATTGGATAGAGATTGACAGGAATAAAATTAAAGAAGACCCAGACCCAGATTGGAGGATTTTTGGAAGATCAACTAGTGACGATAAGGGACCTCCTATGATGTTAGTCAATGCTCTAGAAACCCTAGAAAAGTTAAATAAAAAACCAAAATTTAATATAAAGTTAATTATTGATTTTCAAGAGGAAATGGGATCTCCAACTGTAGTGAGCGCAGTATCTCTTCATAAAGAAAAACTAAAGTCAGATTTCCTATTAATTATTGATGGTCCCAGACACCCATCTAATAAACCTACACTAACATTTGGAGCTAGAGGAATAAGTAGAATAACTCTAACATCCTACGGCCCAATTAAACCTCAACATAGTGGTCACTTTGGAAATTACGCTCCAAATCCTGCAATGAATTTATCAAAAGTTCTTTCCTCAATGAAAGATTATGATGGTAGAGTTGTAATTCCTGGATTCTATGATGGAGTAACGTTCAGTGATGAAATTAAATTAGTAATGGATGCAGTTCCAGACGATGAAGTTCAGATTAAAAAAGAACTAATGATATCGTCTGCTGATAAAGTTGGAAAAAACTATCAGGAAGCTATACAGTTTCCTTCTTTAAATATAAGGGGATTACAATCAGGATGGGTTAGGAAAGAAGTTAGAACAATTGTTCCAGATATGGCAATAGCTGAGATTGATGTAAGACTTGTAAAAGAAAGTAATCCCAAAAGATTATTAAACTTAATAAAGGAACATATTATTAGTGAAGGTGCTTACGTGATAGAAGATCGAGAACCTTCATCTATTGAGAGGTTAACTCAGAAAAATATAATTAGGTTTGATTCTAAAATCAGTTATTTAGCTTATAGGACCGAGATAGATTCACCTATAGGAAACTGGGCATCCAGAGCTTTAAAAAAAGCTTTTAAAGAAGAACCTATTAAGAAGAGAACATCAGGTGGATCAATTCCTATATCTCCTTTTGTTACTACACTAAACGTACCTGCTCTTACCTATCCATCCGTAAATAAAGATAATAATCAACATAGCCCTAATGAAAATATTAGAGTAGGAAATTTTATTGATGGTACCTTAGGAATGGTTTATCTTCTTTTAGAAGAAATTAATTAATATCTATCAGGGATTATTATCCATGCTACAAGATAAATGAATATACCTCCACCAAATAAAAAAAACATTGCAATAAATAATAGTCTAAAAATTACTGGATCAGTCTGAAAATACTCTCCAAAACCTTCACAAACACCACCAAATATTCCATTATAACTATCTCTTACTATTCTTCTCATATTATTCTAATTTAGAAAAAAAGTAATTAAATCTCACTTGAGTGTTTAGGTTTCTCACTGAATTACCTAGACCTCCAGCAGGTCTAATATTTAATATTCCATAAGAAATAATAATTCCTAAACTAAAATCATTTTTATTAAATGATACTCCACCTTGAGCTCCTAAATCAAATGGTTTCAATACATCTGAAAAATCATTTCCAATTTGTCCATAAACTTTAGATGAAGAAATATTATTTTTTATGTATTCTTTTAATGCAATTCCAAGATATGGACCCATCTCAAAAGCAAGATCATTAGAAGAATAGTATTTAAGTCTAAAGGGAATCTCCAAATACTTTGAGTATGACCTAACTCTAACTCCCATCTGATTCATAGTGAAACCTTTAGTAGAGTAGTTAGCTTCAATTACTAAACTGTAATCATCATCAACAAAATATTCAGAAAGAATACCAACTGCCAACCCAGGTAGAAATCCCTTACCTAGATTAAATTCTTCAGAAGAATTTGAGGAAGTGATTGTTGACAAATTAATTCCAGTTTTAAATGCCAACTTAATTTTGTCCGTATAACCCTTAAATTGAGAAAAAAATAAAAGTATTATTAAATAAAACTTTATTTTTGAACTTATCATATTAATAATTTAATAAATATTATCACATAATGCTATCTGTAAAAAGACTTAATCTTGATTCTTCATGGCTCATTGATTTTGATTCAAAAAGTTTCGTTGTAGATCCGTGGCTTATAGGATCTGAAATTGATGGCTTTAAATGGCTTAACGAAGCCTGGCACATTAAAGATCCCGTTAAAATAAAGGACTTACCTGACTTTAAATTTTTGATGGTATCACAAAATTATGAGGATCACTGCCACATAGAAACTCTAAAAAATATATCTGAAAAAAAGCCAATAATAGCTACAGATCTAGCTTATAAAAAAATAAAAAAACAATTTCCTAGTAGAAGTATAACTTTACTTGAAGAGAATAAAAAAATAAAATTTGAAGGACTTACTTTCATATCATTAAGACCGGATAAAATCTTAGATCCTATTTATTATGCTGTAGTAATAATTAATCAAAATAATGAAGCCATCTTCTATGCACCACATGGTTTTGTTTTAAGTAAAGAACAACTAGCTTTAATTAAAAATCTTGATATAAGTTTACTTATAACAACATTTACTCATTTCCAAATACCAAAGATTATGGGTGGTGATGTAAATCCAGGAATGGATAATGTATATGAACTATACAATCAACTTTCTCCTAGAAATACAATAAATACCCACGACGAAGAGAAAAAAGCTAAAGGATTAGTTTCAGCTCTCGCTAAAATAGAATATCCTGACTATGATACAATTGAGTCAGATAATAATATTAACTTTATTAGAATAGATAACTACTCTAAAACAAAGATTAAGTGATATTAAAATTTATTATTCTTTTTATCTCAACACTTAACTTAAAAGATGAAATACCCTTAGGTGAACTGGTTGGCAATTGGGATAGAGTATGCATTGAGAATGATGCCTTAGGTTTTCAAGTGTCCCACTGTAATTTCTTTGGAGATAAAAAAATGTATATAAATGAATGGAATTATATTGAAATGACATTTAAAAATGGTGAGAGGCGCTTTTATGATTTTAAATTAGAGGGTGATAAAATTAAAATATTTTATAAGTACAGAGAAAATATTGAGAGTCTTATAAGTGTCAATGGTGATACACTTAAAATCGAATCAAATAAAGTATATAACGAAATGATGAACAGAAAATATGACGCAAATATCAATAGAATTTATTTTGTTAGATCTGATTAGATTATAGAATCCATCAAAAAAAAATGAGAAATTGAGCCTAAAAGAACAAATATATGCCATATGACATGGTTATATTTCAGTTGATCCATCGAATAAAATACAGCTCCAACAGAGTATAAAATTCCACCAATTACCATTAAAATTATTTCATGATTTGTAAATGAAACCAATACTGTTTTAAAGTCAATGACTATTAACCAACCCATTATTAGATAAAATATAAGGGATAGGTTTTTAAAATAATTAAAGAAAAATACTTTATGAATGACACCAATAATGGCCATAGACCATATTATAATAAGTATTATATCACCTATGAAACTATTAATATTTAGAAGTATAGGAGGAGTATATGAACCTGCAATTAATAAATAAATACTAACATGATCTAACTTCTGAAGAGAGTTTGAATGCTTATTATCAATAAAATAATGATAAAGACTTGATGACATATACATGAAAGTAAGGGAGGCTCCATAAACCACAGCACAAAAAAGTTTATTTGCCATTTGAGAATCAATTGATTTATTTACAAGTAAAATCATACCAATTAAACTCATCAGTAATCCAAAAAAATGACTTAAGAAATTATATTTCTTCTCATTATCGGATTCTATTCTATCTTTTGAAAGATTATCAATCATGATCAGTTATTAAATATCTATTTATATATATTTATATATTAAGATAGTTGTACTTTATTTGAAAATTAAAAAAATATATCAATATTGTTAATTAATAAATGAATAAGAAAATTGAAAACTTTATTGATGGAGATTTTATAGAATCAGGTGGTAACTCTATACCTGTTTGGAATCCGCAAGAAGGCAAAATAATAGCTGAGGTAAACGATTCATCCTCAAATGATCTTAAAATAGCAGTCAAAGCTGCTAAGTCAGCATATATAGGTTGGTCTAATAAAACTCTTAAAGAAAGAACTGAAATATTTTATGAGTTTAGGAACCAGCTAATAGATAATTTAAATCCTCTATCTGAGTCAATCTGTGAAGAAAATGGAAAAACTTTTCAAGAAGCAAAAGCAGAAGTATTAAAAGGAATTGAACTTACTGAGTTTGCGTGTTCGATGCCACAAATTATAAATGATGAAATACAAGAAGTAAGTAGAGGTGTGGAATGTAGATCATCTCATGAGCCTTTAGGTGTAGTTTCTTCAATAACTCCTTTCAACTTCCCAATTATGGTACCTATGTGGACAATACCTAATGCCTTGATACTTGGAAATTGTATGATATTAAAACCATCAGAACAGACCCCAATTGGTTCTCAAAATATTGCTCAATTACTTAAAAGATCTGGATTACCTGATGGAGTATTTAACGTAGTAAATGGAGGTAAAGAAATAGTAGAATCAATATGTGATCACCCAGATATTTCTGCCGTTTCATTTGTTGGATCTACAAAAATTGCAAAAATTGTTTATAAGAGATCTACAAATAATTTAAAGAGATGCCTAGCACTTGGTGGTGCTAAAAATCATTTAATTGTACTACCAGACGCAGATGAAGAGATGGCATCAAACGACATATTAGCATCTATGTCAGGGTGTTCAGGTCAAAGGTGCATGGCAGCTTCAGCGATGGTTGGAGTGGGTGATATTGATTCTATAGTAAAAAAAATGGTAGAAAGTGCTGAAAAAATAGTTCCTGGTAAAAATTTAGGGTCAGTTATTTCAGAAGATGCATTAAAGAGAATTGAAAGATACATAGATGAGGCTGAAAAAGATGGGGCTAAAATAATTTTAGACGGAAGGAATTTTAAAGTTAAAGGAAAAGAAAAAGGATATTTTATAGGGCCAACTATAATTGATTATGTATCTCCAAATATGAAAATTGCGAAAGAAGAAGTTTTTGGTCCAGTTTTGGCAATAATGAGAACAAACGAGGTAGATGAAGCAATAAAAATTGAGAATAGGTCAAGTTACGGGAATGCCTCCTCAGTATATACACAAGATGGTAGATTAGCTGATTATATTTCTGAAAGAGTGAGCGCTGGAATGATTGGAGTAAATATTGGTGTCCCTGTTCCTAGAGAACCGTTCTCTTTTGGTGGTTGGAATAATTCAAGGTTTGGCGTAGGAGATATTACTGGAAAAAGTTCTATAAATTTTTGGACAAGGCTAAAGAAGAGAACAACTAAGTGGAACAAGGGAGCAAAAAGAAATTGGATGAGTTAAAAAAATGAATACTAAAAAATATAATCTAGAAAATACAATTTTTGCTTGGTCAAATCAAAAAGGATTGAACCCAATACATGTAAAAAAAGCTAAAGGTGTTCATATTTATGACGATAATGATAAAAGATATATAGACTTCTCGTCTCAGCTAATGAATGTGAATGTTGGACACGGAAGAGAAGAAGTTACAGAAGCTGTAAGAAAACAGATGGAAAAGTTAAGTTATGTAAGTCCACCATTCACTACTGACTCCAGAGGATTACTAGGGAAAAAACTTGCAGACATAACGCCATCCAATATTAACAAAACATTCTTCACATTAGGAGGTGCAGAATCAAATGAGAATGCTATTATATTAGCAAGACTTTATACTCAAAAACATAAAATAATAACTCATTATAGGTCTTATCATGGAGCGACAATAGGATCAGTTTCTGCTGGTGGAGACCCCAGAAAGAATGAGATCGATAGTCAACAAGTTCCTAACTTCATACATGTTGAAAATCCATACTACTACAGATGCCCTTGGTACTCCAGTAGCTTTGAGGAGTGTGGTGATAGAGCAATTAAAAATTTAGAGAAAACCATTCATTACGAAGGTGCTAATAATATTGCCGCCATTATGATGGAGGGTGAATCTGGAACATCGGGTTGTATAAAATATCCTCCTCTTTATTTAAAAAAAGTTGAAGAATTATGTAAAAAATATGATTTATTACTAATCATTGATGAGGTTATGAGTGGTTTTTGTAGAACTGGTAAGTGGTTTGGATATGACAACCATTCTATAAAACCTGATATTATCACAATAGCTAAAGGAGTTACATCTGGATATATACCTTTAGGAGGGGTAATGGTGTCAGATGAGATTATAAATTCATTCAATGATAAATTTTTACCTCTTGGCCTGACTTACTCGGCACACTCTGTAGCTTGTGCTGCCGCTGTCTCGGTACTTGATATCTATGAAAATGAGAATGTAATAGAAAATGTTAATAAAATTGGCTCGTATACTGATAAAAAAGTTGAAGAGTTAATGATTAAACACCCTTCTATTGGAGACTGGAGAAATACAGGGATGCTAGGATGTATAGAGCTTGTTAAAAATAAAAAAAATAAAGACCCCCTAGCTCCATTTAATGCAAATCCTAAGCAAATGGAAGACATGAACAAAGTTGTAAGAAAATTAAGAGATGAGGGTATGTTCACCTATACTAAATGGAATTATATTTTCATAGCACCACCACTAACATCTTCAGAAGAAGATATTGATGAGGGTATAGATATAATGTCAAAGGCTCTAAAAGTAGCAGATGAATTTTGTTATTGATAGATGGAGACTAAACTAATAATTTTATTTCTCTATTTTCTAATTCTTTTCTTTATCGGTTGGCACTCATCTAAAAGAGTAAAAAATATAAAAGATTATTATGTTGGAGGAAAGAAATTAGGTTTTTGGGTTGTAGCCTTTTCAACTAGAGCTACTGGTGAATCAGCATGGCTTTTACTTGGTCTAACTGGATTAGGTGCTGTTGTTGGAGTTAGTGCCTTTTGGGTTGTAATTGGAGAAGTTTTAGGAGTTTTAGGAGCTTGGTTTTTCATGGCCAAAAAATTTAAAAAACTTACCGATAAATATAAATCTATAACTATTACTGATTATTTGGTTTCTAGACTAAAGTCAAAGACAAATCATTTAAGGTACTTATCATCCGTCTTCCTAACTTTCTTCATAATAATATATGTAAGTGCACAAATTGATGCTACAGGATCAGCTTTTGAAGCTTTTATGGGTTGGAATTATTTTACAGGTGCTATTTTAGGTTATTTTATAGTTTTAGCCTATGTCGTATTTGGTGGATTCATAGCTGTAGCGTGGTCTGATCTAATTCAGGGAAGTCTGATGTTTTTGGCTCTAGTTATACTACCAGTAATTGGCTATTACTCTTTTAACGGCGAATTTGAAATAATAGAAGGTCTAGGTAGAATAGATGGATCATTAATTTCACCTTGGGGATCAGGTGGATTTAATCTGTTAAATCTATCAACAATTATTGGATATCTGTGCATTGGATTAGCCTTTTTAGGTTCTCCACAAATTTTTGTTAGGTTTATGTCAATAAAAAATGAAGAAGAAATTAATAAAGGGAGATGGGTTGCTGTTTTATTTACTTTGATAACTGATTCTTGTGCAGTTTTAATTGGTATGATGGCAAGGTATTTCTTTACAGAAAATGGTGTTGAAGTTGAAGGAGTACTTGGTAATAATGGACAAAATTCATTAATAATGATGGTTGAAAGTTTATTACCCTTATTATTTATAGGATTTTATATGGCAGTAGTACTTGCTGCGATAATGTCAACAGTAGACTCCCTCCTTGTTCTTGCATCTAGTGCATTTGCAAGAGATATCTATCAAAATATTTATAATCCAAAAGTGGAGATAAATAAATTAACACTAATTTCTAAATTGACAACATTTATTATGGCATCGTTTGCATTATTTGTTGCTATAACAGTTGCAAATTTAACTCCAGAAAGGACAATATTTTGGTTTGTTTTAGTTGGTTTTCATGGAATTGCTGCTAGTTTTTGTCCTACTATAATTCTTTCTCTTTTTTGGAAGGGTCTTTCAGAAAAAGGAGCAATTGCGTCCATGATAGTAGGCTTTCTTGGTGTACTGATTTTTAAATTCATTGTACCAAGTATTGAGCCTTACGGTATTTATTTTAATAATATTGCTGAGTTAGCCCCTGCTCTATTGTTAGGATTACTTACAGGGTATATATTCTCCATACTTTACCCAAACCCTGAATTAAAAAAGGAACTAGATGAAATCTCTAAATAAATATTATATTTAAAGAAATGAAAAAGTTTACAAGAAGAGATTTTGTGGCATCATTACCTCCTTTAGCATTAATGTCGTGTTATTCAGAAAAAGCTGATATAATATTATATAATGCAGATATTTTAACTGTAAATCCTAATCATCCATCAGCTGAAGCTATTGCAATTAGTGGTGACAAAATTATTGGCATCGGAAGTAACGATGACATAATGAATCTTAGTTCAGCATACACTAAAAAAATTAATGTGGGTGGAAAAGTTATAACGCCAGGATTTATTGACGCCCACTCACACCCTGCTGGTGCAGGAAGATCACATCTAAGAAATGTGGATTGTGATCTAAGATCTATAGAAGAAATTAAAAATGCAATCTTTGAAAGGTCCAAAAAAACACCTAAAGGAGAATGGATTAGTGGATTTAAATATGATGACACTAAGACAAAAGAGAAAAGATATATTAATAATATAGACCTTGACGAGGTATCTCCAGATCACCCAGTAATTATAACCCATAGAGGGGGCCATACTGCATATGTAAATTCATTAGCTCTTAAAATAGCTGGAATAGATGAAAATACGCCTGATCCAAAAGGTGGTAATATTGAAAGAGATTCTGAGACAGGAAGTTTAAATGGGAGACTACTAGAAACTGCTACTTATCTAGTTGAAAAGTTTATACCTAATAAATTTACTAGAGCTGATTACCAGGCTGGAGTAAAGCTAATATCCGATATGTTATCAAAATCTGGTATAACGTCTGTAACTGATGCCGGAACTGGAGTAAAATCACTTCAGAGCTTTGAAGATGCCTACCATAGTGGAGAACTAAAAACAAGAGTTTATTGTATGATAAGAGGTTATGCTTTTGATGAAGTGAATGATTCAGGAAAAAAGACTGGGTATGGAGATGAATGGGTAAAAATAGGTGGATTAAAGCTAGTATGCGATGGTTCTATATCAGAGAGAACTGCTAGATTGTCTGAGCCATATATTGGAAGGCCAGATTATTATGGAATAATTATTAATAATGAAGATGAAATATTTGAGCAGGCAATTAAAGCACATTTAAATGACTGGCAAATTGGAGTTCACGCAAATGGAGACGTTGGCATTGATATAACTTTAAAAGTATTTGAAAGACTTCAAAAAGAGAAGAATAGAGTTGATCCAAGGTTTAGAATAGAACACTGTACAATTATCAATGATTCATTAGTTCAGAGGATCAAAGACCTGGAAGTAATACCAAATCCATTCTCTACCTATGTTTATTTTCATGGAGAAAAAATGAAAGAATATGGAAAAGAAAGGTTAGAAAATATGTTTGCTGTCAAAAGTTTTATTGATGCTGGAATTCCTGTGACTCAAACATCTGATTATCCTCCTGGACCTTTTGAGCCGATGATGGCTATTCAGTCTAGTGTCACAAGAACTGACTATACAGGTGAGGTATGGGGGCCAAGTCAAAAAATAAGTGTTGAGGAGGCAATAAAAGTTGCTACAATCAATGGTGCTTATGCATCATACGAAGAAAATATAAAAGGATCTCTCGAGATTGGTAAACTAGCTGACTTAGTTATATTAGGTAAAGATCCAAGAAAAACTGATCCTATGAAAATTATAGATATACCTATTGAAAGAACTATGGTAGGAGGAAAATGGTCTTATGAATCTTAAAGTTGTAAAATTTATTTCTTTTATAGCATTAACTTTTGCTTTTACATCGAATATATCAGCTCAAGATGATGGAATCACATCTGATTTAAGATGGAGGAATATTGGTCCTGCTAATATGATGGGAAGGATAGCAGCAATCGATGCAAGTAATACCGACTACAGGAAGGTACTTATTGCGTCTGCATCTGGTGGAGTATTTAAGTCAAATAATGGAGGTATTACTTGGGAAAGTATTTTTGATAATTATGGAGCTGGATCAATTGGTTCCGTAAAATTTGATCAAAATAATTTAAACACCATATGGGTAGGGACTGGAGAATCAGCTAATAGAAATTCAAGCGCGTGGGGTGACGGTATATACAAGTCGGTTGATGGGGGTAAGTCATTTAAAAATATGGGTCTTAAATCAACACATCAGATTGCAGAGATTGAAATTCACCCTAATAACCCAGATATTGTTTATGCTGCTGCAATAGGTCATCTTTGGGGCTATTCTGGTAAAAGAGGTCTATTTAGAACTGATGATGGTGGAATGACATGGGATAGAGTACTAGGTGGTTTACCTAATGATGGAAAGACAGGATGTACAGAAATAATCTTCCATCCAGAAAATCCAGATATTATGTTTGCTGGTTTTTATCACCGGTTAAGACAACCAGCTAGTTTTATTAGTGGTGGAGAGCAGGGAGGTTTGTTTAAAAGTTCTGATGGAGGAAATACATGGAGGAAAATTACTGAAGGACTAGCAAAGGGGAAAAGTGGTATGATAGACATATCAATTCATTTAAATAATCCTGATATAATGGTTATGGCATATGAAGCTGATGAGAATCTTCCTGAAGATGAGCCTGGAACAGGTGTATATATTTCTTATGATCAGGGTGAAACATGGAAATTTTTATTAAAACATGCTGTAAGACCATTCTATCATGGTCAAATTGAAATAGATCCAATTGACCCTAATAATATCTACGTAGTATCGAGAGGGTTTATGATATCAAATGATGGTGGAAAAAGTTTTTCATCCAGAAGATGGCGAACAGATGGAGGAGATGACCATGACATGTGGATTGCCCCAAATGATAATAAAATAATGTACCTAGCTACTGATCAAGGTTCAAGATTATCAGTTGATGGAGGAGTCAGCTGGTTATCTCATAATAATATGGCAATAGGTCAATATTATGCTATTGGAGTTGACATGAGAGATCCGTATCATATTGGAGGAGGTCTCCAAGATAATGGATTGTGGATGACTCCTAGTAATAGCAGAGAGTACAGAGGAATTTTAAATATGCACAGTACATGGATTGCAGAAGGAGATGGGTTTCATACACAAATAGATCCCGATGACTGGAGGACAGTTTATACTGTAAATCATGTAGGGTTTGTTGCCAGACAAAATATTGAAACAAGAGAGTATAGTTTTATAACACCAACTCCAGAAACAATTTCAAATTTTAAACAATTTGTAGATTACAATTACGACGAGACAAGAAATAAATATACTATTGATCCAGGTGAACATTGGTTCTTTAGAGAGAGGCCAGAGAGACCTCTCCTACCACCACAATTTAGATTTAATTGGAGCAGTCCATTTATAATATCTTCTCATAATTCAAAAAAAGTTTTATTTGGTTCAAACCATTTATTTCAATCTTATAACAGAGGTGATAATTGGAAAATTATTAGTCCTGATCTGACTACCAATGATAAAAAGTTAAGAAATACTTCAGATGGAGGGGGATTAACAAATAGTAATACTGGTGGTGAGAATCACTTTACAATAATAACCATAAGTGATACACCAATTGATACTTTATCGATCTGGGTTGGTACTGACGATGGAAATGTTCAGGTAACAAGAAATAATGGAGATAGCTGGGATAACGTGAAGATGAATATTAAAGGAGTACCTGATAAAATATGGGTTAGTAGAGTTGAGGCATCAAAGCATGTAAAAGGAAGGGCATATGTCTCCTTTGATAATCACAGATTTGATGACAATAAACCTTATGTTTTTGTTACAGAGGATTACGGAAAAACTTGGAAGAATATTAGCTCAAACCTACCAATAGATTATTCTGTATATGTTATAAAAGAGGATCCTATTGATAAAAAATTACTTTTTGTTGGAACCGAAAAGTCAGTGTACTTTAGCAATAACAGAGGTTTGTCTTGGGAAAAACTTGGAAGTAATTTACCGACAGTTGCAATTCATGACCTAGTAATTCATCCGAGAGATGGAGATTTAATTGTTGGAACTCACGGAAGGAGTATTTGGATCTTAGATGATATATCACCACTTAGATTTTTAAATGAAGAAAATGATAACCTTCTTCCAACGAGGGTATCTACTAAATGGGTAAAAATAAATAAAGGGAGAAAACAACCTTTTTTTGAATTTAGAGGTAAAAATCCACCCTATGGGTCAATAATTAATTATTTTAGTACAACTAATACAAAAGGTGAGTTGATAATATCAAAAGATGAATCTGAATCGAATCAAAATGCTCCTAGTTTCAGAAAGTCTATAGAAATAAATAAAGGGATAAATAGATTCATTTGGCCTTTTACATTAAAAAGGACAGAAGAGGAATTAATTAATTACAGAGATAAATTCATTGGCATAAAAGATTCTTTCAAAGAAATTGTAGTTGATAAAAAAGAACTAAATTCTTATAATTTTAAAGATCAAAAATCTTTCAGTGACATAAATAAACTAAGAAAGAAATTCCTAGATAATTATGGTATGTATGCTAATGGAAAGAAAATATTTGGGGATAAATTATATAATGAATTTGATATCGAGAAAGGAATATATAATGTTATGATTCGCCTTGATAATGGAGATAATTTTAAAGATAAAATTATTGTGAGAGAGGACCCATTAAAATCTAATTAATCTCTCCGCTTGCTAGCCTTGATAAAAAATCAGCAGTTGACTTATTAACCCTCATCTGATTCTCAAACATCATGAAATGATGAGTATCGTCAACAATAACCATTGTCTCCATATAAACATCTGTATTTCTTAACCTTTGAACCAAATCTGTACTCTGTTTAAAATATACATTTCTGTCATCATCAGCATGAATAATTAGTACCGGTGACTTCCATGTGTTCACATCTGCAATAGGAGATGATTCCCAAGCGGTTTCTCTTGCTAATTCATAATCCGGAGCTTTCTCATAGTTAATAGAGTTTAGATATCCGTATAGAGTTCTATCATGTACACCATGAATATCAACTCCACCAGAGAATAATTGAGAATCTCTACCAAGTGCCATAGCAGTTAGATAACCTCCATAACTACCACCATATACATATATCCTATCATTATCTATATGATTTTGATCTTTAAGCCATAACCCAGCTGCTTTTACGTCTTTGTACTCTGAAGCACCCCTAGTACCTCCATCAATTGGATTATGAAATTCATATCCATACCCAATTCCTAGTCTATAATTAACTGATATTACAACAAAATCCTTACTTGCTAAATATTGGTTTAGAGCATAAGCATTTGAGTAGTAAGATGAATAATGCCAACCTAATAACATTTGTCGAGGAGGCCCACCGTGAATATATATTATAGCTGGTTTATTTTTTTTATTATCGTTCTTCTCAAATTTTGTAGCATAAACTTGAATACCATCTGTTGATTTAAATTTTATTTGTGTTGGTATTACCATTTTTTCTGAAGGAAAATCATCAGGAATTCTATTTTGAGCTAATATTTTCTTTTCATTTGTACCTAAATCTAAAATAGTAGGAAGAGGCGGCCTAGTTGAGGTGGCACTTATATAAGCCACATATCTCAAATCACCAGTTACTAATGGAGTCCACTCCAGACCGATACCATTAGTAAGAACTTTCATATCTGACTTATCAACTGATACTTTAACGATATGTCTTCTGTCTATATCATACTTATCATCCCCCGTATTTGCAGTAAATACGAGTGATTTTTTATCAGGAGATAATTTTATGTACTCACACATAAAATCACCAGGAGTTAATAATAGAGCCTTCCCTCCATTTTCAGATATAGAGTATAGATGTTGCCATCCATCGTGGTAAGATAAAAATACAATCCTATTGGTTGCCCAGTGTAAATTTGTTCCTCCCTGAGTCCGTGGGTAAGAACCCCTTAAAGTTTTAGGGGCTGTCCATAACTCTTTACTTTCCAATGAGTTTATATCTGTCTTCACTATTTTCCATGGGTTATGTTTCCTACCTAAAATAGAGCTAGGTTTGCCTGCAGCACCTGGTTGTCTTATGTAAACAATTTCTTTCCCGTCTGGTGACCATCTTGGAGAAGTATCTCTGTCGAAAGATGGGTTTATCCATTTAATACTTTTTTCAGAGAGGTTCGATAGCATTCCTCCTGAAGCTAAATTAGCAGCCTCATAAATTCCAATAAAAGATCTGTCACCTCTATATGAAACAAATGCTATTTTTGATCCGTCAGGGGACCATGAATGAGACCCGTTTCTTCCTCTTGAATGAAATATTTTCTTAGGATCACCTTCACCATCTATAGTCGATATCCATATCTGTCCATCTTTAATATATGCAATTTCATTACTAAGTGGTGAAATAACTGGATTTATTCCCTCATCAATCATTATTGGATCACCACCTTTAAAAGGCACACTCCAAATCTGAACCTTCGGGGGGTCAGGATTAAAAGTCGGATTAACTGGAAGATCATCATCCCAATTAGAACCAAAGTCACCTCCCCTTATGTATACTACCCAATTACCGTCAGAAGAAATAGAAACACTTGAAAGCTCTTGACCTGTATCATCCATGTAGGAGGTCAATCTTCTAGCAATAAATGTTGGTCCTTCAGCAACATATATGTTTCTCTTTCCTTGCTCATCAAATGCCCAGGAAATTCTTGAGGAATTAGAGGAACCAGTCAACTCATTAGGGAAAGGATATGATTTTATTTGATCCAGACTAAATTCTTCCTGAGAGAAACAAGAAAATGAGAGGAAAAATAAAAGAATAAATAATCTCATATATTAATATTTAGCCGGAGATGTTGGGATAGTATTCTTAATGAAATCTCTAATATCATCGTTAGAGTTTTTAAGATCTTCTCTCCTCAAATACATCATGTGACCACTCTCATAACCTTTAAATGATAACCTATCCTTCATCTTACCACTTGGATCAATATGCCACATAGTATATTTTGCATCAAAATATTGTGTTGCTCCATCGTAATATCCTGATTGTATCATCACGTTAAGAAATGGATTTTTTGCCATAGCCTGCCTTAGGTTATCACCTGTTCTGTCATTATCTCTATTCCAAGGCCTAACGTTCCCCCAGACATTATAGTTCATATTTGTCTTATAATTTAATTCGTTGTTAAGATAATACTGCATTGCAGGAGTAAAAGCATGATCCCACGCGTCAAGTTCAGGATAACTTCCAACTGATACTCCAGAGTTTTTCTTATCAATACCTCTGTACCTAGAATCAAGTCTTCCAAGAATAAACCCTTCATCATTAAGTAATTGTTTCCAAAAATATTGATCTGTAACATCCAGATTATTATCTAAGAAGTCTCTTTCAGAAAGTCCTGAGTATTTTGCTGCAACTTTTGCAATTTCAGATCTTTTCTCATCAGAAATTGAATTTCCAAGTGTAATTGCTGGTAAAAATTGTTCTACTGTAAATGTTTCTACCTCTGCCAAAAGATCTAAAAGCTTCTTTTCTTGCAAATCATCTCCCAACTTGTCATGATACCAAGCTGTAGCGGCAAAATATGGTAGCCTGAGAGCTGAACCTACTGGACCATCTCTGTCTATTCCTAATCCGGTAGGAGAAACTAATATTACTCCATTAAGATAAGTTGTATGGTAACGACTTTGTAACTCAAGAGCAAGTCCTGAACACCTGGTAGTACCATAACTCTCACCAATCAGGTATTTTGGAGATATCCACCTATTATATTTATTTATAAAATCTTCAATCCACTGAGCTAAATATTTTATATCTGAGTTAACTCCAAAAAAGTTAGATCTGTCATAATCTTTATCAAGTATTCTTGAAAGTCCTACATTTACAGGATTGACATAGACAATATCAGCGACATCAATTATAGAATAGGGATTATCTTTTATACCATATGGTTGAATTGGGAAACCTTCATCATCAATATTTAGAGTTCTTGGGCTAGTATATCCCATGTGCATCCAGATTGAAGCTGCTCCAGGTCCACCATTAAATGAAAAGAATATTGGTCTGTTCTTTACATCCTTCACGTCAGATCTCTTATAATATGTATAAAACAAGGTTGCGACAGCTTTGTCATCATCACTCCACACCGGTAGTGTTCCAGCAGTAGCTGAGTAAGGAATTCTAGTCCCATCTACTGTTACAAAGTGATTAGTTACAACAGAACTTTCAGCTTCTATACTTCTAGTTACCTGCGATAAAAGATTATTACTAAAAAGGGAAATTAAGGTTATTATAATAAAGTTTTTCATGATATAATTAAAAAAGGCCAAACATAGTTGGCCTTAATTTAATAATAATTTTGAAATAAATTATTTCAAATCCATTTTTCCAGATAATGTTTTTAAAATAGCCATCAACATCATGAGCGAATATATTGCATGGTATCCACCAATAATAGTAGGAACAACAGGATCAGTTAAAATAATAAAAGCAAATGATGCATTTATTACTAAAATCGTAGACTGAACTTTTAAAGACCACGTTTTTTGGACAGAATCTTTGTTAGGACTTAGAAAGCCACCTAAAGGAATTGATATAATTGCCTGACAAACAAAAATTATTATTGTAACAAAACTAAAGTAATCCTGAGGATCTTCTAAAAATAATCCCAATCTATGTGATATAGGTATAAGAGAGTATAAGAAAACGCCACCCAAGGCATATTTCCTATCCTTTGCTATTGCTAAACCATAGATACTAATAGCAAGACATATACCACCAAGTATGGTTGGTATTAATAATTCATTAACTTCCATTTTTCTATATTTTAAGTTATAAATTAAATATAATTTTTTTTTAATTAAATAAAACTTATGATTGTTAAAATTCTATCATATTTTTAAATATGAGTCTATTAGAAGAAAAAAACTCCAATAAAAGAGATCTAAGAGTTGAGTTCAATGAAAAAAATCATAGTTATATGATTGATTCTAAAAATAAGGCAATATCTGTTACACAATTAATTCAAAAGTTTTTTCCAAAATTTGATAAGGAATTTTGGGCAAATAAAGAAAGTATAAAAACAGGAAAATCTAAAAGTGATATATTAAAAGGCTGGGAAGATCTTGGGGAAAAAGCAAGAAATTTAGGAACAGAACTTCATGAACAAATTGAAAAATACTATAATAAATTAGAATATATTAAATCAAGAGAACTAGAAAAGTTTTTTAGTTTCCATACAAAACATATAGAGAATAAGTACAAACCGTACAGAACTGAATGGAGAGTTTTTGATGAGGATAAAAACATTGCCGGGACAATAGATATGGTATATGAGAAAGACAACGGGGAGCTTTTTATTTTTGACTGGAAAAGAAGTAAAAAAATTATAAATTCTGATGGTTCAGTTGAGAAAAAAAATCCATTTGAAAATGGTCTTGAAGGCCTAAGTCATCTTCCATCTAGTGATTATGTAAAGTATTGTCTTCAACAAAATATCTATAAAAGTATTTTAGAGAAAAAATATGAAAAAAAAATATCAAGTATGAATCTACTTATTCTTCATCCGCACTTTGAAAATTATCATATAGTACAAGTAGAAGATTTTAAGAATGAAACTCAATACCTTTTAGAATCAATTTAAAAATGGAAAACAAAAATTACTCCAATGCTTTTAGGGGATTAAAAAAGGATAAGGTAATGAAATTTTTAATAAAAAAATTTGGAGACCAGATTGATATCAAAGACAGATATAATAACAATTATTCTAAGGCAGTGGCTGACTTAATTATTGAACAACAGATAAGTTTTAAGGCTGCAATATCAATCAAAAAAAAATTTAATGACTTAATTTCAAATTCTAAAAATATATTAGAAATATCAGATGAGGAACTTAAGTCTATTGGAATATCATCAAGAAAAGTTGAATACATTAAAAATGTTTATAATTTTTTTTATCAAAAAGAAATTGATTTCAATAGCCTAACTGATAAAGATATAATTGATACTTTATGTAAAATAAAAGGAGTAGGTAGCTGGACAGCACAAATGTTTTTAATTTTTATTTTATTTAGAGAAGATGTTTTCTCAAAAAAGGATTTGGCTTTAATCAACAGCATAAAAATTAATTATAATATAAGCATGTTATCAGATAAAAAATTAGACGAACTTATAAAAAGTTGGAAACCTTTTAACTCTATTGCTTCACTCTTATTATGGAAGTCTATTGAGGAAAAGCAGTTTTATATAAAATAACTATTTGGGATACCTTATTTTATCTATCAAATCCATTACATGATTAGGTGGTTTTTTGAAGAGCATAGAAACGCTGAATGATGTTATGAAATTACATAACATAGCAATGGTACCAAAACCTTCTGGTGATATACCAAACCACCAATCTGATTGAGGTGGTATTTCTCCTAACCAACCTAATTTAAATTTCATCATATAATATAACATAACACTAATTCCAACAAGCATACCACTTATAGCACCTTCTTTATTAACTCTTCTAAAAAATATTCCAAGAATTATAGCAGGGAATATTGATGCTGCAGCTAATCCAAATGCGAGTGCAACAACTGCAGCTACAAAATCTGGTGGGTTATATGCAAAATAACCAGCAACCAGAACAGCTAAGGTGGCAGATAACCTTGCTACCAATAGTTCATTCTTTTGACTTATGGAAGGGTATAAAGTTTTCTTTATAAGATCATTTGATACTGCTGTGGATATTACCAAAAGTAATCCTGCAGCAGTAGATAAGGCGGCAGCTAATCCACCTGCAGCTACCAAAGCTATAACCCATGCAGGTAAATTTGCAATCTCTGGATTGGCCAGAACCATTATATCATTATTAATATATAATTCATTATCCGATGAGTTTACGTAATTTATTTTTCCATCATTATTTTTATCTGTGTATTTTATTAAACCAGTATTTTCCCAGTTTTTAAACCATTCTGGCATTGAATTATATTCCTTATTACTTACGGTCTCTATCAAATTAACCTTAGAAAATACTGAAACTGCAGGTGCTGTAGTGTATAGAATAGTAATGAATAGAAGAGCTAGACCAACTGATTTCCTTGCATCGCTTACTTTTTTGACAGTAAAAAACCTTACTATAACATGAGGGAGTCCTGCTGTTCCTACCATTAGAGCCATCGTAATGCAGAAAATGTCTACAACTGACTTTGATCCTTTTGTGTATTCTGTAAAACCTAAATCCTTGGATAATAAATCTAACTTATCCAAAAGATACATTCCTGAACCGTCGTTGACAACTGATCCCATACCTATCTGAGGAACTATAATACCTGTCATCTGAAAAGATATAAAAATAGCCGGAACCATAAATGCAAAAATGAGAACACAGTACTGAGCAACTTGAGTGTATGTAATACCTTTCATTCCACCAAGAACGGCATAGAATAATACTATTACCATTCCTATTACAACTCCGACCTCAAATGAAACTTCTAAAAATCTTGAAAATACAATTCCAACGCCTTGCATCTGTCCTGCTACGTAGGTAAATGAAACTATCAAAGCACAGAAAACAGCAACTAATCTTGCATAAGTTGAATAGAACCTCTCACCAATAAAGTCCGGAACAGTAAACTTTCCAAAGTTTCTAAGGTAGGGCGCTACCAATAGAGCAAGTAATACATATCCGCCTGTCCACCCCATCAAGTAAACAGAACCATCGTACCCTGAGAAAGCAATAATTCCAGACATCGAAAGAAATGAGGCTGCAGACATCCAGTCTGCTGCTGTTGCCATACCATTTGCTAGAGGAGACACACCTTTACCAGCTATATAAAATTCATTAGTAGAGTTTGCTTTTGACCATATTGCTATTCCAATGTAAAGCATAAATGTTAAGCCTACGATTAAATATGTCCAAGTCTGTACGTCCATTTCTAATCGTTATTTTCTTTTTTATATCTGCTATCAAGTTTATTTATTAATGAGACATAAATAAATATAATGATAACAAAGACATACATTGAACCTTGTTGAGCAAACCAAAACCCGAGCTTAAATCCACCAAATGAAAAATTGTCTAGATAATCTTTTAGAATTATTGAAAAACAAAAAGATACCAAAAACCAGAATGATAGGAGAACTCCTACATACCTCAAATTCTTTTTCCAGTAATTAGATTTTTTGGTATTCATTATGATTAGCTAATAAAAATTTATAATTTTTAGAAAACTTAATTTTATGAAGATAATTAATATAATTCTATTAGTCATATTGTCAAATCAAATTCAATCTCAAAGTATTCTTAACTTAAAGGATAGAGCTCAAGTAATAAGTGAGATTCAAAAAGACAGATTAGACAATCTCCTACCTAAACTTATGGATGAGACTGGAATCGACATGTGGGTTCTAATTACAAGAGAGTACAATGAGGACCCTATAATCAAAACACTGCTCCCACCAACATGGCTCAATGCAAGGAGGAGGACTATCCTTGCATTTCATCATGATAAGGAAAAAAATACTGTTGAGAAAGTTGCAATAGCCAGATATAATTTTGGGGATAACATACCCTCAATATGGAATAAGGATGAGGAACCAGATCAGATGAATGCACTCGCAAAATTCATTGAGAGTAAAAACCCTGAAAAAATCGGATTAAATTATTCTGATCATTTTGCTTTAGCAGATGGAATAGTAAAAACAGATTATGAGCTTTTTATGAAAAGTATTTCTAATAAAATGGCTAAAAAGATTGTCTCTGCTGAAGAACTTGGGATAAGATGGATAGAGACTAGGACAAAAAAAGAAATGATTATTTATAATCAGTTGGTTGAAATCACACATAGTATAATTAGAGATGCTTTCTCAACCAAAGTAATTACACCAGGCGTCACTACAACCGACGACGTTGTTTGGTGGATGAGAGAGAGGGTAAAACAGTTAGGATTGAAGACTTGGTTCCACCCTACTATTGACGTGCAGAGAAATGAAGTTAGTGATCTATATGCTTTTGATGGAAAATCAAAGTTTGATATAATAATGCCAGGAGACCTTGTTCATTGTGATTTTGGAGTTACGTATTTAACTCTAAACACAGACTGCCAAGAGCTTGCATATGTATTAAAACCTAACGAAACAAAAGCCCCAAAATATCTAGAAGATGCGCTAATTGAGGGTAACGAGGTTCAAGACATAATGACTGGACTATTTGAAAAAGGAAAAACTGGTAATGAAATTTTAAGTGAAACACTTAGAATTGGAAAAGAAAAAGGATATAAACCTCAAATATATACTCATCCACTTGGAACTTATGGCCACTCAGCAGGTACAACTATTGGGATGTGGGATTCTCAGGGAGGAGTGCCTTTTAATGGTGATTTTCCTATGAACTACAATACTGTTTATGCAATTGAGCTTAATACTAAGGTTTTTATTGAAGAGTGGAATAAAGAGATTAGAGTTATGTTAGAGGAAGCTGGAACCTACGAAGAAAGTGGGTTTAGATATGTTAACGGAAGACAAACAAAGTTAATACTTATAGGAGATAAGAAAAGACACCTAGGAAACTAAGGTATTATAAGTCAACAGCTCTATATGCTTCAATAAGAGCTTTTTCACCTTCTATACCAGGTATTGAATTTCCATGCTCCATGCCTAATATACCAGTATAATTTTTATTCTTAATAAACTTAAATACATTGCTGTAATTTATTTCACCAGTTAATGGTTCTTTTCTTCCAGGGTTATCTCCTATCTGAAAGTAGCCAATTTCATCCCAACAGCTCTCAATATTTGGTATTAGATTTCCCTCTTGAATTTGTTGATGGTATATGTCAAATAAAATTTTACAAGATGGGGAGTCAACTGATTTACATATCTGATAAGCTTGAGGGCTTCTACTTAGAAAAAGGCCAGGGTGGTCACGAAAGTTTAAAGGTTCTAGTACCATGACTAATCCGTGTGGCTCTAAAATTTCTGATGCTCTTTTTAAAGTCTCAATTACATTAGCTGTCTGGTAAGATAAATTCTTTCTATGATCTAAAAGGCCAGGAACAACTGTCATCCACTTGGCATTAACTCTTTTGGCAACCTCTACAGAATCACTGATATCTTTGAGAAATTCTTCTCTGTAACTAGAATCACCACTTGCTAAATTAGGTTTATCCCAATAAATTTTATTAGCTACAAATACACCCATCGACATATTCTTGCTTTCTAGTGCTTTTGATATCTTATTTTGAGTACTTAAATTTCTACTTTTCATTGAATTATCCTCAAATGCATTAAAACCCATTTCAGCCATAAAATAAATTTGATCAATTAGATCTGAACCGGCAGAATTTTCGAACATACCAAAGTGAGGTGCATAATTTAGACTAAAATTATCATTTTTTATACTGCTAGAAATGAGCTGAGCTGAAGATAAAAAAGGTAGAAATGCTCCAAATGATAATTTTTTAATAAAAGGTCTTCTATCCATTTATAAGATTTAAATAAATTTAGTAATACCCGGTTTTGGGGACTTATACCTTCCTTCCTTGTCAGGCATTATCGGAGGAGTAGAATCCCAATCTAGGTCATCAGGAACTAAGTTTTCTTTTGAATTCATAATCTCTTCCCATGTTATTTTCTTACCTGTGTAGGTAGCCATTCTTCCCATAATCGCAGCTAGTGTACTTTTAGCTCCGTTAAATGCATCATTTATAACATTACCCTCTCTAATTGATGCAAATAATTTGTCGTGTTCTACCTGGTAAGGATTTGCATCTTTGGACGAAGAAACTGGGTATTTATAAATTGTATCTCCATCTAAAGAAGATAATTCTCCTTTCCCCAAAGTTACTGAACCTCTTGTACCTTGAAATACTTCATCTACCCTACTTTCTGTTCCCTTCTGGTGTCTACATTGACTTGAAATTACCTGCCCACCTGGGTAGATAAACTCTACAAAGTGATGATCAAAAATATGTCCATGTTCTTTTCCATTTCTCACCTCTCTTCCTCCCATTCCCTGAGCATACTTAGGGTAGTCTCCTATAAACCAATTGGCTACGTCTATGTTGTGTATGTGCTGCTCAAGAATATGATCTCCACAAATCCAGTTAAAGTAATACCAATTTCTCATCTGATATTCTAACTCCTTTTGATCTGAAGTCCTATTATTTACCCAAACTCCTCCGTCGTTCCAATAGACTTGACCCGAAACCAATTTTCCTATTGCACCTGATTTAACTTTTTCGTAAAGATCAAGGTACTTATTCTGATAATGTCTTTGTAATCCAACCACAACATTTAGTCTTTTATCTTTTGCTATTTGAGCAGATTTTAAAACTCTCCTCACACCAGTCGCATCAGTAGCTAATGGCTTCTCCATAAAAACATGTTTACCTGTATTCACAGCATATTCAAAATGCAAAGGTCTAAATCCAGGAGGTGTAGCTAAAATTACCACATCAGATAAATCTATAGCTTTCTTATAAGAGTCAAAGCCAATAAAAATATTCTTCTCTTTGATATTTATTTTTCTCTTGTCTCCAAAATGTTCTTTAATACCAATTATACTTCTTTCAACCCTATCAGCAAATACATCTGCCATTGCTACAACCTCAATATTATCATCTGCCTCTAATGCCTGAACAATAGCCCCAGATCCTCTTCCTCCACATCCAACAAGTGAAATCTTTAATTTTTTATTTTCAATTACATTTGCAAAAGCTTCAACTGGCAATGTCGTAGCAAGTGAGCCTGTAGATATAATAGCCGTCTTCTTAACAAAATTTCTTCTAGATTCTTTTTCCATAGTTGGTTAGTTTATAGTTTTTAATTTAGAGTTTAATCTGAATAATTCCAAAACATCTTTTTCAACTTTTGAGATTCTTTGTTAAAAGGTCTAACTATCCTGAAGCCAATATGTGGGGCGTCGGTATTCCACCATAAACTTTTTGGTATCTGTGGATCTCTCCTCTGAAGTTCCTTAGTTGAGAAACTTCGATAATAACTTTTTAAGTTTGATGACTCGTCGTCCCAAGAACCTCCTCTGATTACTCTAGGATATTTATTTTCCCCAGATTCAAAAGGATTCTTTTTTCTTTTTTTACTGTAAACATCTTTATTATAAATATCAGCAGTCCACTCAGCGACATTACCAAGCATGTCATGAAGCCCATAAATATTGGGTTTTTTCTGACCAACCTTTTGATATTTTTCATCAGAATTATATCTATTCCAGGCAAAATCATCAATTTTTAAATTATCCATCTCATCTGAGCAAGCATATTCCCATTCTGCCTCAGTTGGTAATCTGTAATAAAAACCTGTTTTTGATGATAACCATTCACAAAATTTAGAGGCTGCAAAATGAGTCATATTAACAGCAGGAAAATTATTTTTCCCCATACCAAAACTCATGTCAACATAAGGGGTTGTGGGACCAGATAAACCATCGATTTTATCGATAAAATCTGCTCTAGAAAAATCACTTTTCTCATCAAAATTTGTCTGATCCATAAATAATTGATAGATATCCCAAGTAATTTCAAACTTAGAAATCCAGAAAGAGGATACTTCTACATCATTTGAGGGCGAATAATCATAAGAGTTTAATGTATCCTTTCCCATCCTGAATTTACCTTCTGGAATAAAGACCATTTCTATTGAGAGGTCATCCTCAGTTATTATTTGAGTAAAATTATTTTTCTTATTTGATAAATCTTGAAGAGTTAGGAAAATAGGAAAAAGAAATAAATTAATAAACATGTTCATTTTGGAAGTACCAAAATAAAAAGATTTTAATAAATAGAGTAAAAAAGTTTTGAATAAAGAAAAGAAGCGCCTTCTCTAGGACTCGAACCTAGGACCAATAGATTAACAGTCTACTGCTCTAACCAACTGAGCTAAGAAGGCGTTAAGGACTGCAATATTAATTTTTCAATAACAATTGTGCAAAAATATTAGTAAAATAAAATTAAAGTAATAAAAGGCATATAGTGCCATAATGACATATTTATAAAAAATAAAATTTAATTATATGACATAATGTCATTAATAAAGTACGAATTTATATATGGTATGATTTTTTCAGATAACTAATGTGATTTTTAATTTAAATTTTTTAATAAATGAGACACTTAATTTTAAGACCATCAAACAACCATGTAAAACCATTTATGTTTGATAATTTTTTTGATAATTTTTTTGATAACGGATATGAAAATGATTTTTCACCAAAAGTAGATATTGTGGAGAATGAGAAATCTTTTGATTTTAATTTCGCTGTGCCTGGAATGAAAAAAGAAGATCTAAATATTGAAATAGATAAAGGCCACCTAACCGTTTCAGGAGAGAGGAAAATTAATAATACAAAAGATAACTACCACTCAATAGAAACTGGGTATGGTAAATTTTCTAGATCATTCCAATTACCAGAGAATATTAACGAAGAGAAAATTGACGCTAAGCATCAAAACGGCATTCTTAGTATTTCTGTAATGAAGGATCCAAAATCAATAGTTAAAAAAACTATTAAGATTAAATAAATATTATTATAATTGATCACTAAAGGGGTGAGTTTACTCACCCTTTTTTTATGTTAAACATTGTTAATTTAAATAATGAGAAAACATTTATTTCGTTTCGAAGTATAAATTTGTACAAATAAAATTTTCACGATGAAAGATCTTAAAAATATTCTATATGCAATTATTTTTTCAACTATAGGTGGATTGGTGTCAGTCACAGGATACGATTACTTCTACCCTAGAAACAATTCAGTGGTTGAAATTAATAATGACCAAATTAAATTTGCAAACTATATCTACGACACAACTGATGTTGTAGTTCCTGAAGGTCTGAATTTTATTTATACATCAAAAAAAACAACACCTGCAGTCGTCCACATAAGAACCACCTATGAGGGCAGGACATCTTCAATGAGAAGAAGTCCATTTGAAGATATGTTTAGAGATTTTTTTGGTGAAAGATATGAATACAGAGACAGAGAAGCTCCAAAGAGAAGGGGCTCTGGCTCAGGAGTAATAATGACAGAAGATGGATATATTTTAACAAATAATCATGTTGTAGAGAATGCCACTGAGATCGAAGTACTATTAAATGATAATCGAACATTTAAAGCTGAAATTGAAGGCACAGATCCTACTACTGATATTGCAGTTCTAAAAATTGATGCGGAAAATTTAGCTACGGTTGAATTTGGAGATTCAGATAACTTAGAGATTGGGGAATGGGTTTTAGCTGTTGGGTCTCCTTTTGAATTTCGGTCGACCGTTACAGCAGGAATAGTGAGTGCTAAAGCAAGAAATATAGGAATATTAAGAGATAGAAATAATCTTCAAATTGAAGCATTTATTCAGCATCAGGCACCTGTCAACCCAGGTAATTCAGGAGGAGCACTTGTAGATCTTAAAGGAAACTTGGTTGGAATAAATACAGCGATAGCTACCCCTACAGGAACTTTTGCAGGCTATTCTTTTGCAGTACCTTCAAATCTTGTAAAGAAAGTTTACAATGACTTGACAGAATTTGGTGTAGTACAGAGAGCCTTACTTGGTATTACAATATTGGATGTAAATGCTGAGATGGCGGAGGAAAATGACTTACCTGTTGTGACAGGTGTAATGATAGACAGGGTTAATAGCGGAGGAGCAGCAGATGACGCAGGGCTAGAGTCTGGAGATGTTATTATAGATATTAATGGAGTAGAGATAAAAAATGTTTCTAATCTACAGGAACAGGTAGCAATTAATAGGCCTGGTGATAAGATAAGAGTAACATATATAAGAGACGGGAAAACAAGCACAACAAATGCCACTCTCAAAAATACTTTAGGCACAACAGAAGTAGTAGCTTCCGCGAACTCATTCTCAATCGATGGAGCAAAATTTGCAGATGTTCCGAAAGACTTGAAAGAAAAATTAGAGATTGAAGGAGGAGCTCAAATTTCTGAAATTGAGAATGGAAAGTGGAAAAGTTCTGGAATTACAAAAGGTTTTATTGTGACATCTATAAATAAAAGAGAAATTTCTGATGTAGAAGATCTTTCATCGACACTATCACAACTCCCAAAAGATGATGGCGTGTTAGTAGAGGGAGTATATCCTAATGGAGTTAAGGCATACTACGGAATTGGTTGGTAACTTAGTTTTTATTAGATTTAAAGATGCTTAGAATTTATATTCTTCTTATGTTCATATCAACCTCATGTGGTTTTGATGACAATCTACCTTGCAGGGCAGATGAGTGTGAAAACAATCCAGAAGAGTTACCAAAATCAGATACAGAAGGATAAAAAAAACCCTCACGAGTGAGGGTTATATAGTAAACCAAACCATTAAGATAAATAACATAACGACTCAACTCTTTTTTTGTTACGAAGATGAATAAAGAATTTATAATTAAAGATGATAATGGTAAGGTGTACCATCCTAAAAATATTAAAAAAAATTCAAAGAACACATCATAAAACATCACACATTTAGAGGTGAAGGTGGACAAGAGTATACATGTTGAAGAAGGTAAATTTTTTACCATAACTAAATACTTTCTGAAAGACCTTATGAAAATGTGATTATATAATTATTAAATAATTAATATA
>CAJWTC010000008.1 GCA_913046795.1 uncultured Flammeovirgaceae bacterium
GTAAATAGAAAACATCTCCAGGGTAAGCTTCTCTACCTGGTGGTCTTCTTAATAATAAAGAAACCTCTCTATAAGATACAGCTTGTTTAGATAGGTCATCAAATATCACAAGTGCAGGCCTACCTGTATCTCTAAAATATTCACCAATAGCTGCGCCAGCAAAGGGTGCGTAAAATTGCATCGGAGCAGGTGCAGAAGAAGGAGCAGAAATAACTGTTGTATAAGGTAAAGCTCCATTTTTCTCTAAAGTATTAGTTACCTGAGCAACAGTTGATGCTTTTTGACCAACAGCCACGTATATACAATACACAGGCTCACCCTTATCATAAAATTCTTTTTGATTTAAAATTGTATCAATAGCCACTGCAGTTTTTCCAGTTTGTCTATCTCCAATTATTAATTCTCTCTGACCTCTTCCAACAGGTATCATAGAGTCAATAGCTTTTATCCCAGTTTGCAATGGTTCATTTACAGGTTGTCTATATATAACTCCTGGAGCTTTTCTTTCCAAAGGCATAAGATAAGTTTTCCCTTTTATTTCTCCTTTACCATCAATTGGGTTCCCAAGTGTATCCAGTACTCTTCCGCATACGCCTTCACCTACTTCAATTGATGCAATCTCTCCAGATCTTTTTACTGTATCCCCCTCTTTGATTGAAGTTGAATCACCCATAAGAACAGCACCAACATTATCCTCTTCTAAATTGAGCACTAAGCCTCTAGTTCCACCTTCAAACTCTAGGAGCTCTCCAGCTTTAGCATTAGATAAACCATAGATTCTAGCAACACCATCACCAACTTGAAGAATGGTGCCTACTTCTTCTAATTCTGACTCGGATTTGAAATTTGAAAGTTGTTCTCTTATTATAGAAGAAACTTCATCAGGTCTAATATTTGACATTTTTTTTATTTTAGTTATTTATTAATTTTTTTCTTAATTCACTTATTTTATTAGAGACAGAACAATCTATCATTTTGTCTCCAATTTTTAGATTAAATCCACCTAATATATTTTTATCTATTGTATTTTCAAGAGTAATTTTCTTACCAGTAACTTTTTTTGCAAATCCTTTTACAACATCTAATGATTTACTATCCAGATTAAAGGTTGTAGATATTACAGACTCCTCAATGTTCATGTGGGTATTATATAACTCTTTAAATTTCTCAAGAATAGTTATAATTAAATTATCTCTCTTCCTGTAGATTAGATTATATAAAAGATTCAGAGTGTATTTATTTAATTTGTCCCCGAAAATTTTTTCTGTTATTTTGATTTTATTGTTAATAGGTATTATTGGACTTGAGTAAAGATTTGATATCTCTCTAGATTCTTCGAAATACTTGGTAATTAAATCAATATCTAATTTAATTTGATCAACTAAGTTTTCATCAATTGAAATTGATAACAAAGACTTAGCGTATCTTTCAGAAGCTCTAGTATTTATCATTACTTAGACTTATTAATCTCTTTAATTAAATCATCAACATACTTTCTTTGAGATGTATCATTACTCAATTCTCTTTTAATAATTTTTTCAGCTATATCAATAGAAAGTTCCGCAAGTGTATTCTTAACATCAAGCATAGCTTTATCTTTTTCTGAATCAATTACTTTTTTTGCATCAGAAATAATTTTATCAGCCATTTCTTTTGCATTTTCCTTTGCCTCATCTTTCATTGAATTTGTAAGTTTTTTTGCATCAGAAAGAATTTTCTCTCTCTCCTTTCTTGCATCCATAACCAACTCCTCATTCTTACTTTGAATATTGATAAGTTCTTCTTCTGCCTTTTTAGCTGACTCTAATGAATCTTCAATAAACTTCTCTCTTTCTTTTAATGAATTCATGATTGGCTTCCAAGCATATTTCGATAAAATAAAGAAAGTAGATAAAAAGATTATTACTTGCCAAAAAAGTAAACCAGTACCAGGTGTTAATAACTCCATGTTCTATCCTCCCACTCCAAATACAACTAAAAGACCAGCTACCACTCCACCCAAGGCAATAACCTCTACTAGAGCTGCTAATAATATCATAGGAGCTGTAATCTTGTCAGAGGCATCAGGCTGTCTTGAAATTGCAGTCATTGCATTTCCACCAATTAAACCTATACCTATACCCGCACCTATTGCTGCTAAGCCAGTTCCAATAACTGCTAAGCCAACGTCTAATAATAAAAAACTAAGCATAATAATTAATTTTAAAATTTAACATAATAATTTCTTTAGTGAGCATCCTCTGTTGCCATTCCAATATATATTGATGAGAAAAGTGTAAACACATAAGCTTGAATCCCAGCAACTAATAGCTCAATTAAATTAAGTCCTACAACAAATATTGCACTTACCACTCCAACAAAATAACTTTGAAAAATAAATGTAAATCCAATAAAACTTAAAATTACAATATGACCAGCAGTTATTGCAGCAAATAACCTAATACTTAGAGAAATTGGTTTAGTCAAAAGACCAATTATCTCAATAGGTAATATTAAGAATCTCATAACAAATGGAATTCCTGGTGTCCAGAAAATATGTTTCCAGTAATGTCTATTACCAGAGAAATTTGTCAATAAAAAGGTAAAAACTGCCAGAGTTAATGTAATAGCTATATTTCCAGTTAGGTTTGCTGCAGCTGGTAATAGCCCCAATATATTTCCAAATAAAATAAAGAAAAATAGAGTCAACATGTAAGGTAAGTACTTCTCATATTGAGATCCAATATTTTTTTTAACAATATCATCTCTTATTAAAACTATAATAGGCTCAAATAAAGCTTGGATTCCTTTAGGAATGGTTTTTTTATTAGCATAACCTCTAGCAACTGATAAAAAAACAATAATCATTAGTGAGGATGTTAGGATCAAGAAAATAACGTTTTTAGTAATTGATAAATCGAAATATGACATGCCCGATTCCAAAGGTTTTAGTTTACCATGATCATACTTGAAGCCATTGTATCCCTCTTCGAGAGGCACATGATTTTCATCAAATAATCTTGAAGATGAGAAAATCATCATACCATCATTTTCTGAATAGATTATGATAGGTAATGGAATAGAGAGACCATGTACAATCTCGTATTGATAATCATCTAGAATATGATGCATTATCATCTCCCCCATATCAAACTTATCTCCATTTTCTTTATCCGCAGAAAAAGATAGGAATGTGCTAGAAACAAAAATTAGCAACAATAAAAATGAGCTTCTCAAATATTTGATTGATAACATCAGTTATTTTATATGACGCAAATTTAATAATAGAATTGATATTTCAAATATTATAAATAATAAATACGCAACTAAAAAATTTATTACAAATAGGAATACATTTTCAACGCCAAAATATATGAAAACAAAAATGAAGAGTATAGAAAATAAGAATCTAAAAATAGTCGATAGTAATATCTGATTAACACTAGGGCTGTTAAAAAAATTATTTAACCACTTAAAAAAAAAATCGAGTATCACGTTGTAAAAAATAATGATTAAAATGAGTTCATGTAAAAATGTGGTGTTGAAATGATGTAGAGAAATAGTACCTAATATTGTTAGAGAATAAAATACGAAATGGACTTTTATAAATTTAGACATTAAATCATTTTTTTATATAAAATATAGAAATAAGAAAAGAAACCTATGAATGGTAGAAAGAATGAAAATACTGAAATCTTTTCAAAAAAAAATGAATCTAAATAATAGCCTAAGGCTCCAAAAAAAATTAAAATTAAAAAAAAATGAAAACTAAGACTTAAATACTTATAGAGACTATTCTTCATCTCCTACATCAGCAATATCTTGCACTTCCTCCTCCTTGCCCATGGAACAGGCCCCATTGAAGTTAGCTCCAGATTCAATAATTAAATTGTTAGTTGAAATATCACCATGTATTTTAGCCGTTGACTTTAAAATAAGTAGTTCTTTAACAGTAACTTTTCCAGATACTTTACCAGCTAACTCAGCGTTTTCAGCAGTAACATTTCCGTCAACAAAAGATGTTTCTCCACAAGCAACTTTAGAAGATGAAGATATGTCACCCATAACATCTCCTTCTAATCTTACATTTCCTGATGTCTTAAGATTTCCCTTCAGCGAAGTTCCTTCTCCAATTATATTATTTGAACCGTTTGTATTATCCACAATTTTAAGATTTAATTAGTTTACAATGCAATATTAATTATAATGAAATAAATTCAGAAGGATTTATTGATTTACCGTTTAACCATAATTCAAAATGTAAATGAGGGCCGGTTGTAAGCTCCCCTGTATTACCTATTATTGAAATAACATCACCTGTCCTAACAGATTGACCTGCCTCAACAAATACTTTAGAATTATGCTTATATACAGATATTAAATTATTAGGATGTATAATACTTATAACAAAGCCACTATCCTTTGTCCAGGATGCAAAAAGGACAGTGCCGTCATAAGTTGATTTTATAGGCTCCTCTTCTTTACAAACAAAATCTACTCCAAAATGACTTTTAGTTGGATCATAGGCAGAAGATATTATACCTGAAGATACAGGTGACATTAACAAAACATCTTGAGTCAAATTAGTTGAATTAATTATTTCTGAAAGAGATAAATTACTCTCAAACTCTTTTCTAAAAAAAGAGTCAATAGCTGAATAACTATTAGATATTTCCAAAGACTGTAAATTATCAACTTTTGATTCTACTTCTAGAGAGTTGTTTTCTCCTCCTGATAATATGACCATGATATTCTCAATGTACTGATCTTTAATTTTAGACTCATACTCTAAAGAATCAATTGAATTTGATAACCTTATAAGTTCTTGATTTGCTTTTCTTTCAACATATCTCGGGTCAAACCATTTACTTAATATAGTTGTTGATAAAAAAAATGAAATAGAAAATATTGCTGAAAGGGACAATATAGTATAAATAACCAAAGAAAGATTGGAAAACTCATAAACAGAGATATCCTTAAAATCTCTTTTATTTCTAAAAACGATTTCTAATCTATTTTTTAACCAGTTTAGTCTCTTATTTTTCAATTTTAACTTTATTTAATTTATAAAAATAATTATTTAATGATATCGTTTGTATAATGTTTAAATTAAAAGATGAAAAAATTATACTTTTATTTATTAACGTTTTTTTTTCTTTCTTCTTGTAACTCGATTATAAAGACTGTCTATAATGATACTTCAGCAAGATATAATGCCTATTTCCTTGCTAATGAAGAGATAAAATCTATTGAAAGTGATTACAAGAACAATATCAATAAAAGCTATGACAGCTTAATTAACCTGACGTATAAAATTGATACAAACTCAATTTCTGGAATAAAAGATAGGACCGAGAGTAGTATTAAAAAACTGTCGATATTAATTCAAAGACAGTCAACATCCAAATATGTATATCCGAGCTATGCTTTAATTGGAAAATCAAGACTTTTAAACCTTGACTTAAAAGAATCTATAACTACCTTAAAATATGTTAACTCTAAATCTAATAATAAGGAGGCGAACTCTATGGCTTTAGTATACCTTCTTAGGGCATACACTGAAAAAAAAGATTATAAATCTGCAATTGAAGTTGATAAATTTTTGAGTAATCAGGAAATGGATGAGGCAATAAAAATAGAATACTATAAAAATTCTTATCACCTGTCTAAGATACTTGAAGACGAGGATAGATTATTGATAATACTTAAAGAGCTAGAGAAATTAAACCTTAAAAAAGAGTTAGCAAATAAAGTTTATTTTGCAATAGGTCAAATATATTATAGTAGAAATAATCTTACTCTTTCAAAAGAATATTTTAAAAAATGTCTAAAAAATAACCCCAATATTAACATGGGGTTTTTCGCTAAAATATTTATTGCTAAAACCAATGACATTTCATACGAGAGTCAGACATTAAAAGAATTTCAGAAGTTATTAAGAGATAAAAAGAATATTGAATATATAGATAGAATATATTTTGAGTTAGCAAAATATTATTTAAAAAATAATAGGTATGATAATGCAATTGAAAATTTTATAACTGCAATAAGTGAAAATAACGACGACAAAGAAATTTTATTTAACTCATATCTAGAGATTGCTAAAATATTTTATGAAGAGAAAAATGATTACGAAAAATCACAAAAATATTATGATAGTGCAATAACGTACATAAATAGAGAAAATAAATTGTATGAGACAATAAAAAAAAGAAGTGAAGTCCTTAACAACCTTGTCAAAAATCTTAATGTAATCTTAAAAAATGATAGTTTAATAGAACTCACAAACTTATCAGAAGGAGATTTAGATAAATTAATTAATGAAAAAATAAAAGAAGAAAATAAAAAAAGTAAAAAGCAAAACAGATCAATAAATCAAGGTTCATTTAGTTCAGAAGAGCCGTCAGTAATCAAAATAAACTCAGCAGATGGTTCATGGTATTTTGATAATCCGATGTTAATAAGTACTGGAATAACAGAATTCCAAAGGATATGGGGAAAAAGAGATTTGGTAGATAATTGGAGATTAATTTCAAAAGCACAATTTTCTATTAAGGAAAATGTTCAAATAAATAAGGAAAAAGAGATCGGAGAAGAAACCAGTCAGACAAGTGAATCAGATTATGAAGAGTTTTATAACTCATTACCCTTTGAAGAAGAGGAAAAGAAAACATTAAACTTTGAGACAGAGAACTCTATGGCAGAGGTTGGCAGAATTTATATTCAAAATCTAGACGAAAAGGAAAAAGGCATATCAGTTTATGAAAATTTTATAACACGTTTCCCAAGTTCAGAAAAAATTCCAGATATATATTACCAATTATTTCTAATTTCTGACAAGAGAAATTTATATAAAAATAAAATTCTAAATGATTTTTCAAATTCAATCTTTGCAAAGCTAATTAAGAACCCAAACTATGAAATAGAAGAATTTCAAGAATTCAATTACCTTTTAGATACCTACAGAAGGCTCTACCATATCTTATCTCAAAACCAAAATAATATTGTAATAGAAAAGGTAGATTCGCTTTCCTATTATTACAGTAAAAATGATTTCTTTCAAAACATAATTCTCTTAAAATCTATTGCTATTGGAAAAAAAGAAGGTAATTTTTCGCTACAATACGAACTAAAATATTTCTTAAGTAATGCAACTGATAAATCAGCAATTAAATACGCAAATGATTTATTAAAATCAGCTGAAAGAGTTCATAAAGAATACGTATTTAGTGGACTACCTAAATTCAAGAAAAATAAAGACAGAAGATTGTTTTTTATGATTGTGAAAGATGAGGAATTTTCATCAAGTTATATAGATAATTTAGATCAAGTATTGTTGGAAATAAATGAGGAATACTACAGAGATAACTTTTATTTAACCGATGAGACATCTCTCGAAATAATTTTATACAATGATGCGAGCGATGTTGAAAAAGTTTATAGAAAATTCAATGAGTTAAATATTACTGAAGATATAAAAGTAAATGCTAATTTTGTTGTAGGTGAAAAAAATATAAATCTAATTTTTAGATCAAAAAACTATAAAGAATTTGAAAAATTTATTTGAAATGCATGCGATAAAAAAAACAATATTCAGACTATGGGTAATACTTTTTTTGATCATTTCATCAGTAATAGTTTTTATAGCTTCGGTAAATTATAACCCATACAACCTGTTTGGAGGTATGCCAAGTTTACAAGATTTAGAGAAACCAGAATCTGATCTTGCATCAGAACTATATTCTGGAGATAACTTACTGTTAGGGAAGTATTTTAGATATAACAGGTCTCCAATCGAATTTAATGAACTCTCAGAAGAGCTTGTCACAACATTACTTGTCACTGAAGATATTAGGTTTTATGATCACTCCGGGATTGACTTTAAGGGATTAGTAAGGGCGACATATGGCGTATCAAAAAATATTTTAACATTTGGTGGTAGTGGTTTAGAAGGGGGTGGTAGTACAATCACACAACAACTTGCAAAGAACCTATTCAAAATTAGGAGAGAAAAAAAAGGGAAGTTAAGTAGTGTTCCTTTTCTTGGTCTTGTAATATCAAAAGTTAAAGAATGGATAGTTGCTATAAAACTTGAAGAGTTTTACACAAAAAAAGAAATTTTGGCAATGTATTTAAATACTGCAGAATATGGTAGTAACTCTTATGGAATAAAAGTGGCTTCTAAAACCTATTTCGATAAATTACCCTCAGAGTTAAACTATAATGAATCATCTATCATAGTAGGACTATTAAATAAGCCAACAAAATATAATCCATATTTTAATCCTGAGAATGCTCTTGATAAGAGGGCAGAGGTATTCTACAATTTATTTAAATATGAAGTAATAAGTAGAAAATATTACGACTCTATTAGGACATCGAACCTTAACCTTAGTTATAAGGTTGAGAATCAAAATGTTGGACAGGCTACATACTTCAGAACAGTAGTTAGAAATTATTTAATAAACTGGGCAAAAGAGAATGGGTACGATCTTTTTTCTGATGGCTTAAAGATTTATACAACTATAGATAGTCGAATGCAAGAAATAGCTGAAAATGCTGTTAAAAACCAAATGAATAGGCTTCAAAAAATCTTTGATGATCATTGGAATGGTAAAAATCCCTGGATTGATGAAAAAGGTTTTGAGATTAAAGATTTTTTAAAAAATACAATAAAAAGAACACGATATTATAAGGCTCTGCTTAAAGAAAATGAAAATGATTCGATTAAAGTCTTTGGGTTGCTAAACAAAAAGAAGAATATGAAGGTATTTAGTTGGGATGGGGAGATAGATACTGTCTTTAGTATAATGGATTCTTTAAAATATTATAAAAACTTTTTGCAAGCGGGTTTTATATCTATTGAACCAAAAACTGGTTTCATCAGGGCCTGGGTTGGCGGTATCAACCATAAATATTTTAAATATGATCATGTAAAACAGGGAAGGAGACAGCCTGGTTCTACATTTAAGCCAATAGTGTATGCCGCGGCAATAGATAACGGTTATTCTCCTTGTTACCCAGTAGTAGATGCCCCTGTTGTATTTGAGCTGCCTGGTCAAGATCCTCCTTACTGGAGGCCAGATAATCATAACAGCAAGTGGACGGGAGAGACCATGACGTTGAGAAAAGCTATGGCTAAATCGGTGAACTCAATTACAGCATTTATGACAAAAAAGTTATCTCCTAATACTGTTGTTAACTATGCAAAGAAACTAGGAATCCAAAGTAGATTAGATCCAGTTCCTGCAGTGTGTTTGGGGGCAGGAGGTGACGTGTCATTGTTTGATTTGGTTGGTGCATATAGCACATTCATTAACAAAGGGATTTGGACTGAACCTTTTTTTATATCTAGAATAGAAGATAAGTATGGTAACTTAATTCAAGAGTTTATTCCAACAAAGCAAGAGGCACTAAGTGAAGAGACGGCATTTCTAATGCTCCATATGCTAAAGGGTTCAAAAGAGGAAGAGGGAGGAACAGCTAGAGGACTTAACCCTGAATTAACTTCTGATAATGATGTAGGAGCTAAAACAGGCACAACTCAAAACGCGTCTGATGGATGGTTCATCGGTGTAACTCACAACCTTGTATCTGGAGCATGGGTAGGAGGAGATGACAGAAGCATACACTTTAGAGATTGGGTTTATGGACAGGGGGCAAGAACAGCTATGCCTATTTGGCAAGAGTATATGCTAAATATTTATGACAACGATGAGCTTAAAATAGAAAAAGGAAGATTTGATAAACCCACAAAAAAAATTAATGTAGAAATTAATTGTTCTGTCTATAATGGAGAAAATGAAAAAGACTCATCAGGGGTTATTATAGATAAAATAAAAGCATCTGATATTTTTTAATGATCGATATTAAAACAGTCGAGATTCCTAAATCACCTGGAGTATATAAATTTTTAAATCTTAAAAAAGAGATTATATATGTTGGGAAATCTAAAAATTTAATTAAAAGAGTAAGAAGCTACTTCAGTAAAAAGATTCAAAATAAAAAGATTCAAAATATGATTAGAGAAGTTACTGATATTAACTTTGTGATATCAGATAATGAACATGACGCGCTTCTTCTTGAAAATTCTCTAATTAAAAAAAATAAACCCAAATACAATATACTCTTAAGAGATGATAAAACATACCCATGGATCTGTATTAAAAAAGAAAGATTTCCAAGAGTTTTTTTAACTAGAAAAACAACTCAAGATGGGTCTGAGTATTTTGGTCCTTATACCAATGTTAAATTAATTAATAAGTTATTAAATATTATAAAAACATTATATCCTATAAGAACAGAGAACTATAACTTTTCAGACAAGAGAATTAACGATAAAAAAAATAAAATTTATCTTAAGAGCCACAGCAAAAATGGGGTGACTCTAATACTTGGATTCAGAGATTATCCTATACAAAATGAAGAGAGTTATATAACTGAAGACCAATACCTGAAGAATATCGATTATGCACGAGATATTTTAAGTGGAAAATTTAATATTATTAAAAAAAGATTAAAAGAGGAGATGAATATTCATTCAATGAATTTAGAATTTGAAGAGTCCCAAACAATAAAAGAAAAAATAGAACTTCTTGAGAATTATAAATCTAAATCTATAGTTGTAAATAATCAGAAAAACGATCTAGATGTATTTGGAATAGTTGATGATGAAAAAAACTATTTCATCAATTATATGAAAATAGCAAACGGAACTATAGTAAGTTCGGATACATTTAAGTTAAGGAAAAAAATAAAAGATAAATCTGAGCTAAGACAAATTATATTTAATATAAGATCAAAATATAATAGTCATAAAAATAATATCATATCAAATATTAGACTTGAAAAGATTCTCTCTAATGATATAAATACTCATATTCCTAGATTAGGTGAGAAGAAGAAGCTTATTGACATGAGTATTAAAAACACCCTATTCTTCAAAAAAAATTTATACAACGAAAAGAAAGAAAGAAAATCAAAAAGATTAGCTGTATTAATAGAGCTTAAAAACAAACTAAACCTAAAAAACATTCCATTTCATATTGAGTGTTATGACATATCAAATATTCAAGGAAGTAATACCGTAGCATCACTTGTAAAATTCCAAGATGGATACCCAAATAAAAAAGAGTATAGAAGGTTTAAAATTAGAGACCTAACCAGACCAGATGATTTTGAATCTATGAAGCAAGTTATAAGAAGAAGATATGAAAGAGTTATAGATGAAGGTTTAGAATTACCAGATCTCATTATTGTTGACGGTGGAAAGGGACAGCTAAGCTCTGCTTGTGAAGTCCTAAAAGAATTAGACCTTTACAATAAAATTAATATAATTGGTTTAGCAAAGAAACTTGAGGAAGTTTATTTTCCTAATGACAGTATGCCTATTCTTTTAAGTAAGAAATCTTATTATTTAAAATTATTACAGCAGATTAGAAATGAGGCACATAGGTTTGCCATAAATTACCATAAAGACTTAAGAAGCAAAAATTTTTTAAAATCAAGGATTGAGACTATAAAAGGAATTGGTGAAAAAACAAGATTAAAACTAATAAATAAATTTGGATCCCTAGATAAATTAAAGGAGGTAGACAAAAAATATATCGTAAATGTTATAGGCGAGAAGAAGACGGAAGCTTTATTAGCTTTTCTTAAAAATAAAAATTAATATTCCCAAAGATTTGCCTCCCACTCCATTAAATCTTGTTCGACTTTAAAACTAGCCATTATACCTTCTTTCCTTGACTTACTATAAAGCTCTGATACTCTAATATCATCTGCATTTGCAACTTTTACGATAATACCCTTAAATAATCTGAGTAAGAATGCGTCACCCAAATTCTTATGCTGGGCAATATTCCTCTCATTAAACCAGATTGCTTCCTTAGGCATCGATTTAAATAAATTATAAAGATCAATAAACCTGAAAGATGCGACAGGCTTCTCTACACCTGAATTATTATAAAAACTATCACCTGGTAAGTACATTGAGACGGACTGAATATCAAAATAAATCCTTGAGTGAACTCTATCAAAATACAGATCTTCCTTAATTTCAAAAATTGAAAATTCTCTATTTGGAATAAAAACAGGTCCGGTTTCTTCAACAACTTCTTCTTCTTCTGCAAAAGGGTCATCTTCTACTGCAAAAGGGTCATCTTCTTCGAAACCACCACCAAATGGGTCATCTTCCTCAAAAGTTTCTTGCTGTATATTTGCAAGAAACTCTTCTCTTGCCATAATGTTACTATCATTAACTGAATCGCTTGAATAAGGAATTAAAACTCCTCTTTGAACAGCATCAATCATGACTTTTGACAGTTCCCTGTTTATAGCAAAAAATGGTTTGTTTTGTTTTTCCATTAAGTCAACCCTTCTCCATAAAGTCCTCTTCCACATTAAATAAGACTCATGAACCTGTCTAAGAGACAATGGATTATATCCATTAGACACCTCACCCTGAGCATAAGCCTCATCTATCGGGGTAAATGATAAGAATATAAAAAGAATAAAAGTTGTACTTACTTTTTTCATATTACTTAAGTGGTATTGTTATAACACGTGGTGCAAAGTTTTTAAAATCTTCAACCTCTCCTCTAAAATTAGCTCTCGCTACCTTCTTAATCTCAATTACTATATTATCTCCCTTCCTTCTTCCTGGTAGTTGATTTAAGTTTACATTTTTTGAGTTTATTCTCCTAGTAGCAACACCTCTTCCCGCTCTAGCAAGTATAATTTCAGCCTCTCGGACTTGGAAACGTGCATCTTTGGGTAAAAACTCAGCAAAACTCGCATCTGCTACAGCATCTAATGAGAAGCTAGGAGTATTTGCAGCTATACCATTTTTTAAATCAATATCTTTTCCTCGGACTCTAGCCTTTATTTCAGGTGCAGGAATTTGTCTTACACCAAATGACTGAGAGCCGATAAAGTTTCCAGCATTACTTACCCTCAAATCAACTTTTTTAGATTTAGGTATAATAGTAATTTGGCCTGCTTTTGACCCTTTCTGCACATCTCCTCCATTTGCAGAAAAAGCTGGGTTATACTCTGAGCCGAGCGCAGGAACATTAACTTGAATTTCATTTCCACAGTTTAAATATAATGCTTGAACTGAAGCAGATTGAATCTGAATTACCGGCCTTGCTACAAAGTATTCAACTGTATCAATAAAAGTTGTATCTCTTCCACCTGGAAGGGTAACACTAATTGCTCCAATATAACTCTGTTTAGAAAGACCATCTCTATCATAGCTACCACCTGTTGCAGTAAATTCATAATATCCTTTACCATTTGAAACCTCTAGGGTGTCGCCATCAGCTGTCATGGTAGGTACGATTGCAGATGAAGCAGCAGATAAAAATAATTGTGTCTTATACTTAGCTCCCGCCGCTACTACTTTCTGCTCTGGTAATGTAGTTAAAGTAACAACATCAAACTTTAAATCCGCCGCTCCAACAGAAGCAGCAAGTTTGTCAAGAGCTTTGATTTCAAGGTTTATCACTTCTGCTTGCAACTGACTAATTGTAGCAAGACCTGCTCCAGCTGAGGTACCAAATCCAAAATTTAAAGCAGAGAAAGAAGGGTCAGTCGGGGGGTCATCCGCATACATAGGGATCTGATCAGCATTTCTTGCAAGATCATGAATCCCAGATTCCTTATCACCATCATAGACTGAGTCTAGAACAAAAGTTGAAAATTCATTTATCAAAATTTGTAAGTCATCACCGTTAGTGAGCTGATCACCATCTTCATCTTTATTCATGTAACTATATACAAAATCAATATTTTTATATCCTTTGATACCTGTCTTAGAATCTTTTCCTCCAGTCTCTTCTACTATAAGGCTTTTAATAGACCCCATATGGTTAATTAATTCGTTAGACTTTTCTCTTACTGACTCCGAGAGTTGTAAAACTTGGATATCTTCTTTTCTGTTACCTGATTCATCAACTGCAGATCTAATGGACTCTACTTTATTAGAATTATCTACAGTTTTTTCACTATTTGTTGCCTCAAAACTTTCGTTTATTAGAATAAACTTTTTTAACACCTTTGTGTCAACGTTAAGAGCTAACATAGCAATTAACACGATATACATCATGTTAATCATTTTCTGTCTTGGGCTATCTCCTCCAGCCATAATATATTTATTTTATAGGTTTAAATATAATTTCTACTTATGCATAGCATCATACATGCCAACATAAATCTTATTGAGCTTACTTAAGTTCTCCGTTAAATCTTGAAGTTCTTTTTGTAACTTAACAGCATCATTTTGAGCCTTTGTCATATTTGCAGCTGTCTCAGTAATTTGTCCTGAAGCTGTAACAATAGCGCCAAGTGAACTTGAAGCACTTTTTAAATTATCTTTATATTCTTCAGTTAGCCCTACTGCCTCTTTCACACTTGAAGTGGAAGCAGCTAAATCTTTAGCTGTAGCAGATATAGTACTGTAAGACTCATTAACAGAATTAAGAGACTCAGTAGCTCCTTTGATACTATTTTCATAAGCTTTCGCAGCAACAGAAGCTCCAGCCAAATCATTAATATTTGTAGCTTGCGCAGCCATCTTTTTCATGCCGTCACCAACACTTTTGATTACAGATGGATCTAATTTTGCTTCTTTCATTATGTTTCCAACTTGAGAAGCTGACGATGCAGAACTATCAGGAGAAAGTTGTGGATAAACTTTACTCCAATCCCAATCGTGACTAGTTGGAGGATCAAATGCACTTAACACAAAAATTAAAGCCTCAACACCAAGGCCAACAATTAACATAAAATTTGCTCCAGGCCAGCCCTGTAACTTAAAGAGTGCACCTAGTATTACTACTGCAGCTCCAAGGCCATATATTACATTCATATTATCCTCATTCTGCACCCATGCAAGAATAGGATTACTTGATTTTTTCTTGGTTATCATTTTTTATACTGTTTAATTAAATATTTCTTATAGTTAAAATTAATCTTTTTTATTAAAAACCTTCTAAGTTTCTACCTAAATGAGGCATAGCGGTTCTAAAACCTATAAATGCTCTTGTAGAGTCTTTATACTCAAAAGTTCTTGTAGATACTTCAATGAAGAAAGCAATGTCTTTCCACGAACCACCTCTAATCACCTTCTTATCATTTTCATCATCTCTGTATATAGGGTTTAAATCCCAAACAAGTGGGTTATAAGAGTCAATGTAAGCATCTTCACACCACTCTGCTACATTACCTGACATATCATAGAGGCCAAAGTCATTAGGAAAAAATACTCCTACAGGAGAAGTGTAAGCGTACCCATCATCAACATAATTACCTCTTCCTGGTTTAAAGTTAGCCAGAACACAACCTCTAGAATTTCTTGTATATGGATTTCCCCATGGATATTTTACGTTATCTCTCCCACCTCTTGCAGCATATTCCCACTCAGCTTCAGTAGGCAGTCGGAATGAAGGGAAGGGAAGTAATCCCTCTTCCTTCCTGTATGAATTAAGAAAATTTGATCTCCATCTAGTAAACTCTCTAGCAGACTCCCACGAAACACCAACAACAGGGTAGTCATCAAAAGCAGGATGGTCCCAGTAGTAAGCCAAAAGAGGATCTCCATAGTGGTGAGTGAAGTCACTAGACCAAACAGTAGTATCAGGCTTAAGGCTTTCTAAGGTAGCTCCCTCCGAGAGCTCATAATCTGGATTCTCTTCAATGTATTGTATAAACTGTCTATACTCATCATTAGTTATCTCTGTATCATCCATGTAGAAGGCACTGATCGTAACTTGTCTGTTGAAATTACTTTGATCTGACTGAATATTTTCATCTGCTTGACCCATATAAAAACGACCAGTAGGTATGTATACCATCCCATATTGTGCGGACATTTCAAAGCCTTGTCTATCTGTAGTTCCAACAAGTTGACCTCTAGGATTTTTTTTACTTGAACCACCACCAAGCAGACCACATCCGCTGATAAAGAGGACAGAAAGGACAATGAAAATATTAGTAAATTTTCTGTTCAGTGATTTCATAAGTAAATGCAAAGTTAAAACTTAACTTGAAAATATCTAAATTATTGTTCTGAATGATAAATTTTTAGTTAGAAAGTAGGGCAAATATACTAAATATGAAGATTTTATAGGGTTTTTGGGCTTATAATAAGTCTAATAAATAAATCTTGGGGTTCTAATAGGTTTTTTGAGCTGAGGCGTTGGAAGATCATACCTTAAAACAAGCTCATGAGATGTCGCAGATTTTGCATCAACATTTTTTAATACGTAATCAAACGAGTACCCTACATAAAGTTTTCTTTTCTTTAGAAAACTATAACCTAAAAATCCAACTAGAGCCTCGTCATATCTATAAGACAAACCTATGTTCATATTTTCTTTGTAAGTAATCATTCCACTCATATCAAATGTGTAAGACTTAGTATCGCTCCTAACTAATAAAAATGGTTCAAGTGTTAGGTCTCTATCAATTTGAACAAGATATTTTCCTAGAAAAGAAATATTTATCAAATCCTTATTCACCAAATCATTAATGCCAAAGTCAAAAGAAGGTTGTGTTATATTATCCACCCCAATACTAAGCAAGATTTTATTATTATAATACGAAAGGCCAAGTCCAATATCAGGTTTTGACTGCGTCTGTCTCCCACCAACATTAAATGGATCGGCAGGATTAACAAAAACTAATGAATTAAAATTCATAGTAGAGCTCTTAAAGTTTGGAGAAACGCTAAACGATAAATTAGAATTATTAATTTTCTTTTTAATAGCTATATAAGGAGAAAAAATAAATGTTTCCTTAGGCCCAAGATTATCTGAAATTAAATTAAAACCGAATGAGTATAGTTTATCTCTACTTTTTAGGTTTAAAGATAATATTCCTGTGTTTGGTGAATTATCCGAACTGTATAAGTTGGTAGGAGCATAATTTGTCCACTGTGATCTATAAATTAAGGCCACGTTATTGTTCTCATAAGTTGAATTAAGGCTAGGGTTTATAATTCCTGGGTTGGTGAAATATGTGCTAAAATAGGGTTGTTGTTGAGCTTTTAGTTGAAAAACTAATGATATATGAAGAATAAATAATAAACAAATTTTATATTTAGGTCTAAACATTTGACTGTTTGATGTAGAGTTCAATAGCTCGGGTCATAGAAGGAACATCTTTCATCGGAGCCTTAATATCAAGCTTTAAGTTATTTTCTTTTACCGCCTTAGCCGTATTTTTACCAAACCCAGCAATCCTTGTGTTATTTTGTTCAAAATCAGGAAAATTTCTAACTAGAGAATCAATTCCATACGGAGTATAAAATACAAGAATATCATAAAACACCTTCTTTAATTTTTTTAAATCACTTGGAACGGTGTTGTAAATAATTGCCTCTGAGAAAGTGCATTCTTGTTCTTTCAGGAAATCAGATATAGTATCTCTAGTAATGTTAGAGCATGGGAATAAATACTTTTCATCTGGAAACTTCTTCATAGTCTCTTTCATAACACTTAATAGCTCTGCAATGGTTCTCTCTCCTGTAAATATTTTTCTTTTTCTAATAACAATATACTTCTGTAAGTAGTTGGCGGTCTGTTCAGAAATACAAAAATATTTCATGTCTGTAGGCACGTTTACGTTCATACCTTCAGCTATTCTAAAGAAATGATCTACGGCGTTTCTACTAGTAAAAATAACTGCTGTATGGTTAAGTATATTAATTTTTTGTTTTCTAAACTCTTTTATAGATACAGGATCAATTTTAATAAAAGGGATAAAATCTACTTTTAAATCATATTGATTAGCTAATCGAAGAAATGGATTGTTCTGATCTTTGGGAACAGGTTGATCTACTAAAATAGACTTCACAGGGTTAAGTCTTTTCTTATCATATTTAATTTCACTCATAAGCAATAATTATTTATATAAAGTTAACTAATTGCAATTTAAAATATTATTAATAAAAATAATTGAGGAGTTGATCAAAAAGATTTAATATAAAGATAGGATCAAAAAATACCAGAGAAGGTATAACATCCGTCAAAAGTATTAATAAAATTATTTTAGATGATTTTTCACTAATTATTTTATTTGAAAAGTTATATAGAATAATAGGCCTTAACATCACTAATAACATTTTCAGAAAAATAAAGGTACCGAGCCCAGTATTAAAAGAGAATGCCTCATAAACTAAATAGCTTATAACCATATTAATAAAGGAAATATTAATAGTGACCCTTATAAAATTTAGTAAATATATTTTTTTGTACTTATTATTAAATTCAAATAATAGAAATATAGCTAAGATCAGAAACACCCTGAAATAAAAGAAAATCAAAAGAAAAAATGATAAAGTAACCCATTGTTCAAGGATAGACCAATTATTTATAGATTTTATTAAAAAATTTTGAGAATCATTTATAATGAAAATAGAAAAAAATGAAAGTATTAATGAATAAATAACTAGAGGAAAGATATTTTGGAAACTAGATAAACTGCTTCTATAAAAAAAATCCTCTTTATTACCTAAATATATTATATGCTTTAAATTAAAATACTTTTTAAAAAAAAATGAAGCATTTATCTTATAGTAACAAAGAAAAACAGAAATTATGAAAACAGAAATAAGGATTGAATTATAATCATAATTAGATTTAAGTTGTGAAAGTAAAAATATAATATGTCCGGAATATACATTCATATACCATTCTGCAAAAAAGCTTGTATTTATTGTGACTTCCATTTTAGCACTCTAAAAAATCATACTGAAATTATAAATTCTATATTAGCTGAAATTGATCTCAATCAAAAAGAATTTAAAAAAAATAATATATCTACCATATATTTTGGTGGAGGGACGCCGTCAATAATTGATAGTAGATTAATCAATAAAGTGATGCAGTCCATTCTTAAAAATCATTCAATAAAAGAAGAATGTGAAATAACAATTGAAGCCAACCCCGATGATATCACGGATAAGAATATTAAGTCTTGGAAGAAAATAGGATTCAACAGGATAAGCTTAGGTGTCCAAACTTTCAATGATATATGTTTAAAAAAATTAAATAGAATTCATTGCAGAGAAGATGCCATATCAGCAGTCAAAAAAATAAAGAAAGAATTTAAAAACTATTCTATTGATATCATGTTCGGGACACCAGGCTCTACCATTGAAACTTTAAGGGAAGATTTAACACACATAAAAAAATTAAATCCACCACACATTTCCATTTATAGCCTAGATATTGAGAACACAACACCACTTTACAAGATGATAGAAAATAATAAAATAAAAATGCCTACTAGCTCTCTGGTATCAGAACAGTTTGATATCATATCTATGGAAATGGAGCGTATGGGATATATAAACTATGAGATATCAAGTTTTTGCAGAGAAGGATTACAATCTAGACATAACTCCAATTATTGGTGTAATGAAAAATATATTGGGTATGGACCAGGGGCACACTCCTATGATAAAAAATATAGGTATTGGAATGTAAGGGATAATGAAAAATACATTTATAAAATAAATAACCTACTTCCTGTTTTTGATAAGGAAGAATTAACAGAGGTTCAGAAGGTTAATGAATATATATTGACAAAGATCCGAACAATGGAGGGCGTTAATATCTCTGATTTAGAAAAAATCATGGGAATAAATTTGATTAAAATAAAAAAGAGAGAAATACAATTGCTTAAAGATAAATTAATGATAGAAGATTCAGAAAATTGTATTGTCTTAACTAAAGAAGGGAAAAAAATAATTGATCATATAGTTGAGAAGATAACTATTTGATTAATTCTTTTTTCAGATATTTAGATGTTTCCCCAACACTTAAATTTACTACTTCTTCTGGGCTTCCTTGTGATATTATTTTACCTCCTTCGTCACCTCCTTCAGGTCCTATATCAATTATATGATCTGCACATTTTATAACGTCCATGTTATGTTCAATAATTATCACTGAATTTCCTTTATCTACTAGCCTATCAATTACTAACATCAAGTTTTTAATATCATTGAAGTGTAGACCAGTAGTTGGTTCGTCAAGAATAAATAACGTATTCCCAGTATCTCTCTTATACAATTCAGAGGCTAATTTTACCCTCTGAGCTTCTCCTCCAGATAACATTGTTGACTGTTGCCCTAGAGATATATAACCTAATCCAACATCGTTAAGTGCCTTTAACTTATCTGATATTTTAGGTTGCTTACTAAAAAAATTCACAGCTTCAGAAACAGTCATCTCTAAAATATCGGATATTGATTTACCTTTAAATCTTACCTCTAAGGTTTCCCTGTTGTACCTCTTGCCATGGCAAGACTCACACTTGACAAACACATTAGGCAAAAAATCCATCTCAACTAACCTCAGTCCTCCTCCTCTACATTCTTCACATCTTCCACCTTTAACATTAAAAGAGAAAGCGCCTTGTTTGAATCCTCTTATTTTTGATTCAATTAATGAAGAAAATAAATTCCTAATATGAGTAAATACTCCAGTATATGTAGCCGGATTTGACCTTGGGGTTCTTCCAATAGGTGACTGATCGACTTCTATTATTTTATTAATATTTTTGACCCCTTTGATTTCTAGGTAAGGTAGAGGCATTTTCCTAGATCTGTTAATTTCTTTTTTTATTATGGCTGATAATGTGCCGTGAATTAGAGATGACTTGCCGCTTCCTGAGACACCCGTGACACAAATCAACTTACCTAATGGAAATTCACAATTTACATCCTTAAGGTTATTTCCTGAGGCACCAAGAAGGCTGATTGACTTTCCGTTACCCTTCCTTCTTTTATGAGGGACAATTATATCAATTTCTCTATTTAAAAATTTAGAGGTAGTTGAGTTATTACTTGAAAAATTATTCGGGTCACCTTCTGCAACAATAAGACCTCCTTCCTTTCCTGGACCTGGGCCTATATCAATAATATGATCGGCTTTAGTCATCATGTCTCTATCATGCTCGACAACGATTACTGTATTCCCTAGATCTCTTAACTCCTTGAGAGAGTTTATTAATTTATTATTGTCCCTTTGGTGAAGACCTATGCTTGGCTCGTCAAGAATATATAAAACACCAACTAATTTTGTGCCAACCTGGGTTGCTAACCTTATCCTTTGAGCCTCTCCTCCAGATAGTGTTCTTAGAGGTCTGTCTAAACTTAAGTAGTCCAGGCCTAAGTTCACCATAAGATCTACCCTCTGTTTAATTTCTTTTAGAATTGGTTTAGCTATTAACTTCTGCCTACTATCTAGACTCCCTTCTACTGTTTTCATCCATAAACTAAATTCCTTTATGCTCATTGAGTTTAATTCAGAAATTGACGTGTCGTTAATTTTAAAATTTAGGGATTCTTTCTTGAGACGTTTCCCTCCACACTCTGAACAATTATCTTTTGTCACAAAATCGTCCATGAATTCTTTAGTTTTTCCAGCTCTAAATTTTATGGTCTTATTAATAAAGCCCACTACTCCATCATAGTTGGTATGCCACATCGTCCCAGGATATTTAGATGATTCAACTGCAACACTAATTTTTTTACCGTACACAATTTTTTCTAATATATCCTCAGGAATATCTTTAATAGGTGTAGATATGTCTAAACCCTCTTTTTTTAAAATTGCGTCTATTTTTTTAAATACCCACATATCTCTGTACTGACCAAGGGGAAGAATTCCCCCTCTGCTAATACTAAGATTCTTATCTTCAATAATTGTGTCCATATGGATATGATCAACTTCTCCAATACCTTTACAGGACTCACACCATCCATATGGAGAGTTAAATGAGAAACTATTTGGTGATGGCTCCTCATATGAAATACCTGAATCAGGGTCTACAAGGTTCTTAGAAAAAAAAGTCGAGTTATTATTTTCATCTACTATATATAATGTTTTGTCACCACTCTTCAATGCCAAATCTATAGAGTCGGTTAACCTCAAAATATTCTCTTTATTAATTGTAAGCTTATCAATTACAATCTCAATATCATGTATAACATATCTGTCTAATTGTAAATTCTTTGTTATCTCTATAACTTCTCCATCTACCCTAACATTAGAAAATCCTCTTCTCCTAATCTGAATGAAAAGCTCTTTGTAGTGACCTTTTCTTCCCTTTACAACCGGGGCGGTAAGTATTACCTTTTTGTCATTAAATTTTCTAATGACATTTTCCACAATTTGATCCATTGTCTGAATAACCATTTTTGCTCCTGTCAAAAAAGAATATGCTACTGAAGCGCGAGCATAAAGCAACCTTAGAAAATCATATATCTCAGTAAGTGTTCCCACTGTCGACCTAGGATTTTTTGAAGTAGTCTTCTGCTCAATTGATATAACTGGGGATAGTCCATTTATTTTATCTACATCAGGTCTTTCAAGAGTACCAATAAAAGAACGGGCATAAGCAGAAAAACTTTCCATATACCTTCTCTGGCCTTCGGCATAAATGGTATTAAAAGCCAGAGAGCTTTTTCCGCTACCTGATACACCTGTGATGACAATAAGTTTATTTTTTTCGAAAGAAAGGTCTATGTTTTTAAGATTATTTTCTCTGGCGCCTAAAATTTGGATAGTATTTTTCATTATTTATGGTAAATGTCTTTTAGAGCTCTTTCAATTGTGGAAAATGAAAATTTAAAACTACTATCAAGAATTTTTTTTGAAGAAATATTCAATCCTTTTAAGACCAGTGAAGATTGTTCGCCAAATAAAATTCTTACAATAAGTGAAGGTGCTTTAATGAATTGGGGGTAGCGAGGCCTAAACAATACAGAAGCTAATTCTTTAGTAAACTGAATATTAGATACCACCTGAGGTGTTACTGCATTATAGACACCTTGCATTTTCTTATCTTTAATAGAGCTCTCAATAATACCTACCATATCATTTATATGAATCCAGCTAATTAACTGTGAACCACTTCCTATCGGCACCCCAAAAAATAATTTAAAAATTGGGTATAATTTTTTCAAGACTCCACCGTCTTTTGAGAGTACTAACCCAATTCTTAAGATAACTGACCTAATACCTAATTTTTGAAACTCTAGAGATTCATTTTCCCATTTTTTAACGACTTCAGATAAAAAGTCATCCCCCATTTTATCATTTTCAGTTTGCTTAACTTTTGTATTTTTCTTGTAGTAACCAGCAGCTGATGCCCCGATATAAACATCTGGCATTTTTTTTAACCTTTTTATCTTATCATACAATAATTTAGTTGTGTTGACTCTGCTATCTAAAATTTTCTTTTTGTATGAAGCTGTCCAACTTGACCCATCTATAGAAGCCCCTGCAAGATTTAGAACATAATTAATTCTAGGAATCATTGAAAGATCTAATTTACCCTTATCCGGACTCCAATTTATATAATGTATATTATTTTCAGATCTAGCCTTAGACCTGGTAAGGACATATATAACAATTCCCTTACCCGAGATAGATTCAATTAAACTTTTTCCAATAAGGCCTGTTCCTCCTGTAATTAAAATAGATTTCATATTATTGCAAATAACTTTTATTACGTAGATCACATAGGATATGATTTCAATTAAGAAACTAATTCCAATTTTAATAATTATTTCTAACAACGCTCTTGGAAATATATCAAAAGATAACTCACAAATATCAAACTTGATCTTCTCAAACATCAAAGAAAAGAAGATCGAAATAAATGAAGTGACAAACCTCGCACTATCATTAGAAATATTGCTACCTAAAAAAATTGTTCAAAATGAGCTTGAAAAATTTTACAATAATTTAGGGAAATTTAAGAAAGAAAAAAAAGTAATCATATGTGACATCACATCCAAGGGCGAGTCTCTATCCTTTTTTTCTAAAACTGAAAAAAATAAGAAAAAAGTTGTTATTAACATCTCAGACGGGAAAGAATTAAAGAATATAATTTCACTTACAAATGTTTTAGATTCCTTTAAAAAAATTCTAATGAGAAGGTTCCTAAATGATTACATTAAAAAAATTGAAGATTCTATCTCAAGAATTGATAAGATACAAAACAGAACTATCAGAAAGAACCCAAAAAAATTAGAGATGAACATCGGTTTTTTTTATAACGTTTACCAAAAAAACGAGTCAAAAAAAATAAGTTTAAAGTCAAGTCTAGAATCTCTATACGAAGAGCTTGATAGAGTAAAAATTCAATATAATTCTATTAATTAGATTAAGAATTAACTTCTACTTTTTCTAAAATTTGAGAAATAATTTCTGAAGAATTTACGCCATCAGCCTCAGCTTCAAAATTTAAAATTATCCTATGATTTAATACATCTTGTGCAACTTCTTTTATATCGTCAGGTGTTACGTAATCTCTATTATTCATGAATGCATTTGCCTTACCCGCCAAGGAAAGGTTGATACTTGCTCTAGGAGAAGCACCAAAAGATATATAATCTTTAATCTCTTCCAAATTAATTAGGGAAGGATTCCTTGAAGCAAATACAATTTGAATAATATATTTTTCTACTGACTCTGAAAGAGTTATCTCATTAATAGAAGTTTTTATAGATGCTATATCTTTTTTTGATAAAATGGTTTTTACCTTACCCTCAAAATTTAAGTTAGTCATTCTCTGCATGATCTTTAGCTCTTCCTCCTGAGAAGGGTAATCAATATTTAGCTTCATCATGAACCTATCTCTCTGTGCCTCAGGAAGTGGGTAAGTACCCTCCTGATCAATCGGGTTCTGTGTTGCCAATACAAGAAAAGGTGTGTCTAACTTAAATGTGTCTTCTCCAATTGTAACCTGCCTCTCCTGCATAGACTCAAGTAATGCAGACTGGACTTTTGCTGGTGACCTATTAATTTCATCAGCAAGGATGATGTTAGAGAAAACGGGTCCTTTCTTTACCTCAAAAGAACTTTTTTTCTGATTATATATCATTGTCCCTATAACATCTGAAGGTAATAAATCTGGGGTGAACTGAATTCTATTAAAATTAAGTCTTAGTACGTTTGCTAAAGTATTTACAGTTAATGTTTTAGCAAGGCCTGGAACACCTTCCAAAAGAATATGTCCGTTAGTGAAGAGACCCATAAGAAGTCTCTTAATCATCTGGTCTTGTCCTACCACAACCTTACCAACCTCACCTATCACGTTCTGAACCTTTAAAAAATTATCTTTCATAAAAAAATTTTGACAAATTTAACTATTAAATAATCTTAGATTATACCAATCCAATGTAAAAAAATGTTAAAATTATAATACATATGGGAAGTTTAGATAAATACATAGATAATTTAGATAGTGTTATCCTTAAAGATTACCAAGAGAAAAGAGTTAAGAATATATCTCAAGAACTAAAAAATTTAATTAATACGTATAACAAGATAGTCTTTATATGTACTCATAACTCTAGAAGAAGTCAGTTATGTGAAGTTTGGGCTAAAATATTATCAAGTAGACTCAATCTAGATCTATCTTTTTTCTCTGCCGGAACTGAGAAAACAGAAGTTTATGGAGAGGCTATTAAGTCATTGAAGAGGGCGGGAATAGAATTCAATATTGAAGGAAATAATAAACTTATAAAAAACAAAATAGAGCTACACTCAAAAACTCTTGATGAAATCAAAGAAGATGAGTTCATTTCGATAATGACTTGTTCAGATGCAGAAGGAAATTGTCCTGTAGACCCAAGATCAAAAAAAAACTTAAAGCTATTTTACGATGATCCAAAAAAATATGATGGAACAATTCGGGAATCAAATGAATATGATAAAACCTGTAGACTTATCGCCTCAGAACTAAATGCAATATTTAAGAAACTAGTTAACCCTATCTGAAATTTCTTTATTTTTTTTAATAAATGCAGCTGTTAAAAGAGATAATAAAGCAATAAAAAGCAGTCCCCAAGGAGATGACTTTATCAGACCTAATGGGGTGGTACTGTCTTCAATACCCTGCTCAACGCCTTCAATTGTTCCTTCAATAACTTCATCAGAAGAACCAAAACCCTCCATAAACTCCACCGTTTTTTCGACAGTGATCTGTTTAATGACCTCCGGCAGACTAGGATCTATTACGTTATACAATATAATATTAAATAAAATGCCAATTGCATAAGAAACTGCCATAGCAATAAAACTGAATTTAAAGGATTCTTTAAAGGACATGTAACCTCCAATGTTTTTTCTAAAAGTAATCCCTAGATAAATAATGAGAGAGATATTAATTGCCAAAGACAAGAGCCCAAACCACCACTCTGTCATCATCTCTATACTTATGATGTATGTTATCAATGTTATAAAAACTGATACAAACCCAAGAAGCAGACCGGCCTTCAGTACTTCCTCCTGATAATTAATTTTATTTTCACTCATGATGTTATTTTATACAACAATTTAACGCTTTTATCGTAATTTTAAAATCATGAATATTAATAGAGTAACAGATCACATTAAAGAACATCAATCAAATCTCGTAAATCATAAGATCTACGATGACATAAAAACAATCGATGACTTAAAAATTTTTATGGAAAATCACGTCTTTGCGGTCTGGGATTTTATGTCTCTCCTTAAAGGACTCCAAGTAAATTTGACATGCACTACCAACCCATGGACACCTGTTGATAACAGTGAGGCTGCCAGATTTATAAACGAAATAGTTCTAGAAGAGGAGACAGATGAAGTGAAAGAAAATAACATCACAAGTCACTTTGAATTATACCTTGAATCAATGCATGAAATAGGAGCAGATACATCTTTTATTAAAAAATTTATAAGTGATATTAAAAATTCTTCCAACTACAGAGAAACTATAGATAATTACGATATACATAAAAATTTAAAATCCTTCATGAATTTTACTTTTGATGTGATAGAGAGTGGAGAGGTTCATAAAATTGCCGCCGCATTCACATTTGGAAGAGAGAATGTGATCCCGGATATGTTTATTGAGATAGTTAAAGGCTTAAACAAAGAGAACAGCTCTATCGCAGATATGTTTGTCTTCTATCTTGAGAGACACATAGAACTTGACGGAGATGACCACGGTCCGATCGCACTGAGGATGATAGAGAATCTATGTGGTAACGATGAAAAAAAATGGGAGGATGTAATGAAAATTGCAAAAAAATCTATCGAGATGAGGATTCTCTTGTGGTCTCATATTGATGAAATGATTACCAATAGATGATTGATATTGAAATAATTAAGAGGAACGACCAGGCTGAGGGAAATTTTAATAATGGCGAGATTTTAGAAAAAAAACCTGTAGGATTCCCGCAAGACGAAGGAAAGTCAAGGCCCTACTCCAACATCTTCTACTGGGCACATGCGTGGACAAATGAAAAGAAAAGTACAATTGGTCTACATCCACACCAGGGTTTTGAGATATGTAGTTTTGTTCTGAGGGGTGAAATAAACCACTATGACACAAAACAGGAGAGATGGATAAGTCTCAAGGAGGGTGACGTTCAGATAATAAGATCCGGAAGTGGGATATCTCACTCAGAGGAATTACTTGAAAAGTCTGAAATTTTTCAGATATGGTTTGACCCTGACCTATCCAAATCCCTATCACAAGATGCAAGTTATGACGACTACAAACCCGAAGATTTTCACCTTGAAAAAAATGAAGAGTTTTATAAGAAAACTATTTCTGGACCAGGCTCAAAAATGAAAATGGATTCCAAAGGAATAGAGATATTTGAGTATCAGCTTTCTGAGAATAAGAATGTAGATATAGTTCAGGAGAAAGAATATATATACTCCTACTTTCTAATAGAAGGGTGTTTAAGAATTGATGAAAAAACGATAGAAAAGGGAGACTTCTTTAAAGTACAATCTGATGAAAAAGTGATACTAGAATCTGAATTAGCTTCAAAAGTATTTGTAATAAAAAGCCCAAAAAAAACAGGCTATGTGACTTACGCTGAGAAGAGGTTTTTATAAACTATTTTTCTTTTTTAAGCCTATCCTCTCTTGCCATATCTTCCACAGCATTATCAATCTGATCCACTTCTTTGAAAACTAATCTCAACCTTTTCTCAAGCTTGATAAGTTTCTTCCTATCTTCCTCATCTACTTCCTTTGACTTATATAATTTAAGAAGTTTATCAGCAGCTTTCGTTAACTTCTCTTTACTCGAATCAACATATTTATCAAAAACTTCAAATATATTCTCTTCGTCTTCATTATTAATCTGAAATCCAATTCTACTCATATACAATTGCTTTTAAATACAATTTATTATAATTTATGTTATCTAATTTAAATATTTCAAACCAATGAAAAAAGTTATAATCTTCATCAATCTTATTTCAATATTTTTTATTCTATCACTAAGTGCTAGGGTATTACCCCAAGATGTAATATGGAACAATGATGAAACTGGATACTATACAATTAAAAAAAATTCTATTGTTTTAGTTAGCACAGTAGGCAAAAAAGATAAAGATATTCTTACAACATCAGATGTTAGTGACATGAAAATAGAATCTTTTTTCTTCTCTGAAGACAGAAAAAAAGTTTTAATTTTTACAAATTCAGTTAGGGTATGGAGATATAATACAAGAGGCAACTACTTTGTCTATGACCTAAAATCTAAGGATGGACACAGACTAGGTTCGTCGCTTCCTGAAAGCAGTCTAATGTTTGCTAAATTTTCTCCTGATGGTAAAAACATTGCCTATGTATCAAAAGAAATAATCCCAAATAGTTTCAGAAACAGTAGCACTAGAGCCAATATTTATATTGAAAATATTATTGATAAAACGGTTACCAAACTCACTGAGTCTGATGACATAGGAAAAATAATTAACGGGACTTTTGACTGGGTCTACGAGGAAGAGTTCTCTTGCAGAGACGGGTTCCTATTCAACGACAAAAGCAATAAGATAGCTTTCTGGCAGATAGACGCAAACGGTGTAAAAGACTTCCTGATGATTAACAATACTGACTCAATATATCCTTTTAACGTCCCTGTTGAGTACCCTAAGGTTGGAGAAGACTTGACACCTGCAAGGATTGGAGTGATTGACCTCAACACAAATGTTATTACTTGGGTTAAAATCCCTGGGGCCTCAAATGAATTTTATCTGCCAAGGATGACATGGGTGCCCAACGAAGATAAACTCATGATACAGCAGCTAAACAGGAAGCAAAACCATAGTAAATACTTTATTGCTGACGCAAATAATGGTTCTGTATCACTCCTGATGGAAGACAAGGATGACGCTTGGATTGACGTAAGGAACACTTGGCCGTACCAAGATAGGGCTGGATGGAAATTTATAAATAATGGGAAAGAGTTTCTCTACACAACTGAGAAAGATGGGTGGTCGCATGTTTACAGGTATAATATAGAGAAGAAAGAAGAGTTCTTAGTAACGAAGGGAGATTACGATGTTATAAGGCCTCTCTCATACAATGAAGATAGCGGTGATATATATTTTATTGCTTCACCAGAAGACCCAACTGAGAGATATTTATATAAAACCTCCGAGAATAAAGAGCTAGAATTAGTGACACCAAAGCTTTTAGAGGGAACTCATAACTACCAAATAAGTACAAAGTCTAGATATGCGTTCCATTCCTTCTCTAATTATTACACTAGGCCTATGCAGGGTATAATTACCTTGCCAGATCACGAGTACATAAGTAAGGATGATGATATGTTGAGCAAATTTGATACATCAAAAAAAGAAGAGAGTCCATTAGAGTTTTTCCAGATAACGACTGTAGATGACGTTACCATGGAGGGGTGGATTGTAAAACCTGACAACATGGATCCAGAGAAGAAGTATCCTGTCCTTTTTTACTTTTACAGCGAGCCTGCTGGACAGACTGGTGTGAATAGGTTCGGAGCTGGAAGAAACGGACTATACGACGGGAGGCTTGGTGAAGATGGTTACGTGTATGTGACATTTGATGGAAGAGGTACACCCTCACCAAAAGGTAGAGAGTGGAGGAAGGCTATATACAGAAAGATAGGAATAATTAATGTCAGGGATATGGCCATGGGAGCAAAAGCAGTATTTGATAAATATGATTTTATAGATACTAAGAGAGTTGCCGTTCACGGATGGAGTGGCGGTGGAACAGCAACCCTTAACTGCCTATTCCAGTACCCAGAAATTTTTCATACAGGAATAGCTGCAGCTGCTGTAGCTAATCAACTAACATATGATAACATATACCAAGAGAGGTACATGGGAGACCCTAAAGAATCTTACCAAGATTATGTGGACGGGTCACCAATAAAATACGCTAAAAACCTTAAAGGGAATTTGCTATATATCCACGGCACAGGAGATGATAACGTGCACTACCAAAATGCTGAGATGCTTGCAAATGAATTAATTAAACATAAAAAAGTTTTCTATATGATGTCTTACCCAAACAGATCCCACGGCATAAGGGAAGACGACGCCTACCCTCACGTTAGGTTGATGTTTACTGACTTTCTCAGGAAATATTGCGAGCCTGGTGGAAAGGTCTACTAGATAAGTTAGGTCTTCTTACGTGTATTTGATTTTATAAATTCTTTCCTACTCAGTGCCTGATATTTTTTTGTGTCTCCAAGAAGAATTAATTCTTCATTAGCAACAATCCTGTGCGTGTAAGATGCCATCTTCCCGCTTTTTGAACAAACAGCGTGTACCTTTGTAACATACTCCGCAATCGCCATAAGATTAGGCATTGGTCCGAAAGGATTTCCCTTGTAATCCATGTCAAGACCTGCTACAATTACCCTCTTACCTGAATTTGCAAGCTCATTGCATACCCCTACTATAGACTCATCAAAGAACTGCGCCTCATCAATTCCTATGACCTCGAATTTCTCTGATAGCTTTAAAATTTTAGAGGGTTTAGATACAGGTTTGGATTTAACGGAGTTTTTATCATGAGAGGTAACTTTCTTTTTATTATACCTCAGATCTTTTTCAGGTTTAAATATTTTAATTTTTTGCTTGGCTAGCTTTGCTCTTTTTACTCTCCTTATTAATTCTTCAGTCTTACCAGAAAACATCGAGCCACATATAACCTCAATCCACCCTATACCATCTGCCTGATTTATAGATCTTTCTAAAAACATTTCTAAATATAATTTTTTATTTTATTAACAGGCATCATTAAATGGAGAGGAACATTCTCTTACGAAGTTAAATACCCAATCAACTTCTTTATTATCATCAGTGGTAGTAAAGCTGATTCTAAGAAAATACCTTTTTGGCTGCGCATAATTATGTATAAGCTCAACGAAGATACTCATTACAACACCATCACTTCTTTGAATTTCATTCTTATCATTTTTAAAATTCCAAGTTCCTATGCTAGGCCATATTTTGTTGTCGTAGTTGTTTAGTGTAGAATAGCTACCACCGACAGCAGAGCCACCCGATATGGTAATTGTCATGTTGTTGAACACGTCTACTACCATACCATCCTTTGTTACAGGGGTAACTTCTTTAATAGAAGGTTTGTCTGAGAGGGGTTCAAGATTCCATGTTCCATTAAGGAGGTTTCCTTGAGTGTCTAGTGGGTTTATTGGTGCAAGAGATGTGCCTTCATCAGTATCATCTCCGCAGGAGATGAATATAAAGAGCATACTAAACAGAAGTATATATTTATTCTGATTCATTAAATAGTTATAATTATATAAAAATTACAAAAACCATTATTTTAATATCTAAGTCTTCTAACAAAAAATTCCAAGAAAAGATATACAATTAAGAAACTAGTTTCTATCAATTACTACCTTGACTTGATTAGTTTGTTTTTGAGTAGTGACGTTTAACAGATAAATACCATCAATAATATTTGATACATTGATATCAATTTTATTCCTATCCTTTCTGAAAGATTTAGGGTTAACTTTTTTGCCATTAAGGTCAATAAAGAAAAGCTGATTAATGCTTAGGTTATCTTTGAGCTCTACTGATAAAATATCATCTGCAGGTACAGGGTAAACACTATTAATTAATTCATTAGACTCTACAGATAGAGGGACTTCACACCCAACAGCATCTACAGTTGCCCCTGCAGGTGTACCTGGGCATGCGTCAATGTTGTCATTTACCCCGTCACCATCAGTATCTAGAGGTTCCTCTACAGTCACGTTTCTTAAAACTGTTATTGCAGCTTTTCCTAAAGAACTTACCACGTCATAACTCAATACATATATACCAGATTGATTTGTATTAACTGTTCCGGTAACTACAATGTCGGCCGACAAGTCTCCCTCACACTCCTCAGAAGCAAATGCTCCTGGGTCTGTGAAAGCTGATCCAAAAGGAATACTTAAATTAGATTCTCCAATTAGTTCTATAATTGGTGTTGATCCAGATACTACATTTTGTGTTTGAGATGTAGAATTACCATGAGCATCTGTAAATGTCCAATTTACCACTGTATCAACAGAAGATATTAAAGGAAAGCATACATCAACCGTAACTGTTACAATATTAGACAAGGAATCAGTAGCTGTCGGGTATTCAATATAATTTATAGTGTCATTACATGAAATAATTTCATTAAGTATAGACTTGTCAGGAACAGGCCCAATATTATCTACAATGCCACTAGACTCATGAGAACCAATATCAGGATTTCCATTATGATAAAGTCCTCTCTGATCTGTTAAATGATTAGTAACAAATTTACCTGCGTCTATCAGGGGTGAAGAGGGATTTAGTGAAAGAGTTGGAATTCCAGAGTAATGTAAACCTAATGTCTGGCTAATATCTGCTGGTACATCAAGTATATTATTAGAACCACCACTTATGGTAATAGCTGAGGAGTTACTCATATGTGAGTTATGCATCACAATGTTATAACTATTTTCTGAGCCAAAGCTTGGTGAGTTATTATCAAAAGTAGTATTAATTGCTTTAATAAGATCTGATCTAGCGTCTACTGCACCAGTCTCAGAGCCATCTAAACAAGTATTATTTACAAATGATGAGTTAACAAAGATAATACTGTCATCAGCTAACCAGTAACCTACCCCATCATCTTTTGGCGAGGAGTTGTTAAAGAAAGTTGAGTTATATACAGCAATGTAGTCTTCTACAGGAAGATACATGACCTCGTTAGTAAAATTAAAAAAGGTGGAATTTCTTATTGTGACTGAATTAACACCAGGTGCATATAAGGCAGCACCTGTACCAGAACTAGCTCCTTCAAAAACTGAATTTTCAATAACTAGATCTCCGTCGTCACCAGGAAAATAAATAAGTTCCTGAGATCCACTTTCTACTTCTGCTTTGAAATAACAGTTCCTTATAACAAAATCTCCCTCAGCTGGTTTATAAATAATGTTATCTCCTTTAAAATTTTGAAATCTAAAGCCATTTATCTCTAAATTTGCATCTCCATAATGATATAAGAATTCTTTCTTTCCCTGACCATCTATTCTAAGAGAATTCATCCCAGAACCTAAAATTAATATATCGTGATCATCCCCAATACTGACCTGATCGGAACCATTCCAACTTATAGTTCCTGATACTCCTGTTGCGTCAACTACTGCTGAACCACATGAGTAATTTTTTGCGTCTGTTAGAGCTTGCCTCAAACTACCAGCTCCACTATTATCAAGATTAGTAACTTTAAAAACTCCATCATTATTAATTGGAAGTTTACCCGTAAGCTGGGTCGAAGGATAGATATTAGTACCACTAATGGTAGAAGATGAAATATATTTTACTCCTACCGTATCATTAAAATTAGCTATTATCTCACCTGCCGATGATACGTCCATAGCAAGCCAAAAATAATTTCTGCCCTCTGATAAAGGAACAGATTTACTAAATGAGAAGTCGCCTTTATTTAAGTTTGACTCAGACACCAAATTAGAAGTATTAAATGCACTTGAGTTACCCGTATAATAAAGTTTTTTTGATAGCATAATATTACAATCTAGTGCTGTTGATGAGCCTTGATGATCAAAGTTCATTTTATAAAACGTCACAGGGTTCAGGCTACCTGTTGTCTCGATGACTACCTGCATAAATTTCTGATCGTCATAACCTTGTTTTATACCACACGAGGCAAGTGATGAGCTGGTACTTGAGAGTTCCATGTCTAATTGTTCTTCTATAGTTATTTCGTCAATTCCAATGTTTGACTCATTCATGCCTGAATCCATGTAAGGACTTACATTAAATCTAAGAAGTAAATTAGTTGCCCCAGCGTACTTGGTTAAATCAATATTAATTTTTGTCCATTCTTCTCTAACTTCATTTGAGAATAATGCTAAATCATCAAAAAGGACCCCATTGGTGCTTGCTTGCACTTCAAACACTTCACCACCGTCAGGAGATTTTAAATGGAATGAAACTCTTGGGTTAGTAAAGGATGATAAATTAATGCTGGAAACAAGAAGATTAGCATTAGACCACCCATAACTTCTTAACCCTTCAATGTTATTAGTAGGAACCATAACAAAGTCCGAACCATCAACACCCCCTGTCTCAAAATTTTCTTTCATCATGAAATCATTAAATATAGCATCTGAACTGATATACCATTTAGCCTCTAAACCGTTAGAAGTTGATGAGGATTGACTTCCAATAATAAAAGGAGAAGTAATTGGCAAACTCTTTCCGTCAAAAGTCTCTGTCTGAGAAAAACCATTAAATGATATAAGTAAGATTAAATTAATTAGGATTGTATTTATATTTCTCATAGTGTTATTGTTTTACGAAGTCAAATACCCAGTTACCGTCCTTAATACCACCAGTGGTAG
>CAJWTC010000009.1 GCA_913046795.1 uncultured Flammeovirgaceae bacterium
AAGTAAGGATGGAGATATCCATGAAGATGGCTTGAGATTATAATCTAAATAAGATGGTAGATATTTAACATACCCATTGACAGAAAAGGATATGTCAGGAGTTTGACCATAAAGTTTATGAAAATTTATAAAACAAAATAATATTAAAAGTACCTTACTTTTTCTTATCACTAACAATTTTTCCATCCTCAAGTGTTAAAACTCTTCTAGCCCTATCAATAACTCTCTGGTCATGTGTAGAAAAAATGAATGTGATTTTTTCATTTTCATTTAGCTTACTCATTATATCAAGCAAATTAGAAGTTGATGAGGTATCTAAATTAGCAGTAGGTTCATCAGCTAAAATAAATTTTGGCTTAGAAGCTAGAGCTCTTGCGACAGCAACTCTTTGTTGTTGGCCACCAGATAATTCTGAAGGTCTTCTGTTTCTCATCTCATATAAACCCACTTGATTTAGAAGTTCATCTGTTCTTTCTTTTCTTAATTTATCATCAGCTCCCTGAAGCAGCATGATCATCTCAATATTTTCTCTAGCAGAAAGAACGGGGATAAGGTTATAAGCCTGAAAAACAAATCCTATATTTTTTAGCCTATACTGAATTATCTGAGCAGATGAAAGGTTATTTAGGGAGTCACCATCGATGATAACTTCACCAGCTGTAGGCTTGTCGAGACCCCCAACACAATTAAGAAAAGTAGTTTTTCCAGAGCCAGAAGGACCAACTACGGATGTGAACTCACCCTTCTTAAATGTAGAAGTTATTTCATCAACTGCCTTTACGTCAAATTTTCCCTGGCTATATATTCTTGATAATTTTCTAGTCTCTATCATAATATAAATTTAAATACTTTTTGTTGCTTCAACTGGATTAATTTTTAATGCTCTTATTGAAGGGAATATTGAAGAGAAGATGGATATAAAGAAAACCATTATGGAAACATAAAAATATTGTTCATTAGGAACTTTAAAATATAATCTTGTTCCAACTCCAAAATTTTCAAGACCGGCCTCGACAATACTTAAGTCAATACCAACTACTGAATAATATTCTACAATGAGATATGAGATTAACAAACCAAATGGGAGAGCTATAACAGTAAGAAAAATTGTTTCAAATGAAATCATTAAGAATATTTTATATCTATTCATACCAATTGACATTAGCATACCTATCTCTTTTTTTCTTTCTAGAATAGCCATCAACATTGTATTTATTACACCAAAAGATAATCCAGATAAAATAATCATCATGAAAATATATAAAACTGCAGCTAGCATCTCGTTGGCATAGGCAAGTTCTTTTGATATGTCATCCCAACGCTCTACTAAGTTATAAGAACTCCTTTTAGCTAAATCATTTTTAACTTCACCTCTTAAGTCTATATCACTTAGAAGGATTGGCATCTCATGATAGCCTGTAAGTCCTGGAAGATTTTTAATAATGCTCTTATTTTTTACAAAAACATTAGTTTCATCATATCTAGAATTACCTGATCTAAATATGCCCTCAACTCTGTAAAGTAGAGATGTTAACTCATAATTTTCGTCTTGAAAAGTTATTACTACTTTAGATTTTAATTTAAGGTTTAGCCTATCAGCTAACTTTTTACCAACTAATATTGTATTGTCTCTTTCTGAATTAAAATATTCACCATCTATAACTTTTTCAAAAGTATTTGTGACGCTTACTTCAGTTTCTGGGTCTATACCTTTTACCTGAATACCATAAGATCCATTAGAATTTGAGAGCATACCATTTAATACTATCCTCTTTGAATATGATATTACTCTGTCATCATTATTGATAGCTTCTTCAATCAAATCTAAATTATCGATTGTATGTTTTATGTTGTAGTCCTCTGAAAATAATTTATTGTGAATCTGTATATGGGATAGGTATGTATCTACAGCATTATTCATTCTCTCCTCGTTAAGACCATAACTCATTGCAATCATTATAATACCTCCAAGTAAACCAAAAACCATAGAAATTATAACAACTAAACTTCGTAATTTATTTCTCCACACATTCCTCCATGAAATCTTTATTAATGTTAAAAAATTCATACTTTCATAGATTTTACTGGATTTAGTTTTGCAATTTTAATTGCAGGATATATTGATATCAGTAAAGAGAAAAGAAAAATTACTAAAGCATGAGACAAAGGAATATCCCATGAGGTTGACATTGGAAATATAGGAGAGAATCCCATTTCTTCAATCATCTGATCTGCACCTTCACCCATTAAAATTGCCATATCAATAGGGTTAATATTATAATAATAGCAAATGGGATAAGTCACTGCAATAGCCAAAAATACTCCAACCATAGATAACAATACGGTTTCAATAAGAATTATACCAAATAATCTTGCCCTGCTCATTCCTATTGAAATTAAAACTCCAAACTCATACTTTCTCTCTTCCGTCATCATGAGGACAGTACCAAACATACCAAAGACAACAATAACATAAAGAATAAAAGCCATAATAAGCCCTCCAGCACTGTCAGCAGTTATAGTCTGCTCAATCTCTGGTAAAGTCTCTTTCCATGTCATAACTTCATATCTATCTGAAAGGACATTATCTAAGTTTTCAACTATTTTTTTCTCTTCATAATACTTCTCTTTATCAATTATTATATGTGTTGATATATCATCTGACGAAACATAGTTTCTTGCAGACTCCATAGTCATGAAAACACCTAATTTATTTAAATCTGGATTTTTTAAGTCTATAATACCCTTAACTGGATACTTTCCCGCGGCCATCATCCCCCTGTAACCTTGTCCATAAAGTATGAGAGTGTCATTTTCTGAGATGTTAAAAAATTCCGCAATTCCTTTAGCAATAATTATTTCATTTTTCTTAATGTCAAAAGATCCAGATAACATCTTCTTATTCCAATCTGTAATTTTTTGTTCTTCAGATAAGTTGATGCCATTAATTACAGCGCCTTTTGTTTTATCCCCCATTGATATCAAAGAAAAAGTCTGAAGCCTCTGTACAATATTTTCAACTCCCTCAACAGATTTTATCTTATCTAAAAGCTCTTGATCAACTTGCATCGAATTATCTAAATTCTGATTATCCCAGAACCCATCCGCATGAATCTCTACATACCCAGCATATGACTCAACAACAGTCTCAATTAGCTTATCATAAAATCCAAATTGAAGTGCTCTCATAAGTATGATTAGAAAAAGAGCAGCAAAGATAGAAGTGATTGTTATAAGACTTCTTTTCTTATTTCTATAGATATTTCTCCAAGCTATTTTAAAAATCATCTTAAATTTTTCATATATCCTGGCGTAAACAGTCTAGGGTTAATATCGATATCAAACTCCCATACTAGTCTTTCGATTACCGTCTTATTTCCTTCTTTCTCTAATGGTATGAATTCAATTTTAGAAGGTAATTTTTTTCCTCCAAAGTCAGAAATTTCTACAGAGTTCATGACATTTATCATATCCCCATACTCATCAAAAAATTGTGTTTTCATCTGCATGTAGTTTTTTTTATCTATCCACATGACTAGCTTACCCCACACAACAGGTGCGTCATCATTAGGAATAAGCTCAATAATCCAGCAATCATATCCACCTATTTCCTCTTCTCCAATAACAGAATTTGAGTAGTCATCTGCAATAGATGATCTCTGTACCAGATCATCATTAGTAAAATCTGTTCCCATCCAGTTCTGCATCATCATAGATGGAGGCAGTTTTATTGTCCTCTCTATTGAAGGCACATAATTCCATACCTCATTCTCTCTCTTCAGAAATACTGTACCCTTCTCCTTGATCGGAGTTAAGACTACAGACGAAAAATATTCATCACCTATTGACCAACCTTTCATTGTCATCTCTTTTGTCCACTTAGGCCTTACGATACTTATAACCATTTCTGTATAAGATGACTTAATTCCTTGCACCTGCTCCTCAGATTTTTCTAAAATTCTGGTAGCGTCAATTTCCTGAATATTTATATTAAAAAAAGTAATATGTAGAAGTATTAATAGATACATTACAGATATATTTTAGTAAATGAAAGTTACAATCATAAAATCTTTTTTAATAATAATATCCTCTATATTCTACGTGATAGTTGGTATTAAACACTTTATTGACCCTTCTTATTTCCTAAGTATAGTACCACCATATTTACCATTTCACCTAGAGCTGGTTTACATAAGTGGTTTTTTTGAGGTTCTATTTGGGATTATGATTTTAATCCCGCGATATAGATACTCAGGATCAATAGGACTTATTCTTTTACTTATAGCTGTCTTTCCAGCAAATATATATCTAGCCCAAAATGAGATAGCGCAAGAGGCGATTGGTGCTAGTCAAGAAATTGCAACTTGGAGATTACCCGTTCAGGGAATATTTATATGGATTGCCTATTACATAAGAAAATAATTACTTTCTCACAATCTCAAAACTAGTTGTGTCACTTGCAAAAGCTGAGAAAATTCCAAAAGCATTAATAATATTTGATGGTGGTTCATTAAGTTCTGTCCCATCCTGTACCTCACTATCAAATAGGTTCATATATTCATCATTGATTTTGTAAAGTGAGACTTTATATTTTCCGTAATTTTTTAGACTCATACAGATCACATTATAGGACTCACCCTGGTTTGGCTCAGATTGTAAGGAGAAGTTGGAAAAAAAATCGCCCACAGCTCCAGGTATTTCATCAGAAAAAATAGGATCTTCTTCCTCTCCTACATACTTAATGGTCAGGTAATGATTCTCATTATTTGGATTATCCCATCTTACATCTGTCCTAGCATTTTCAAAAAGGTTCGCCAAAATATCAGGAAGGGCTCGTGAAATTTTAAGAGGAGGGACAATTATTTTATTGGCTGACATCCTAAGACCTAATGGTTTAGTCGGGACAATAGTCTGAGCAGTTGCTGTTCTTCCATCAACCACTACCTCTATTCCGTAAGTTTTACCCGAGACTATATCAATATTATCTTTGTACGTGTATGACTCGTCACTGACACTATATTCCAAATCAAACTCATCCCCATTTCCATATAAGATTACAGAAGCATCCTCAATATAAACATCTTCAGTATCTTCTGAATTCCAGAGCCTTGTCTCTTTTATTTTTATATCATCAACTTTTTCTCCTTGAAATAAAAATGCCTCTACGACAAAATTATTTTTTATCGGTGTCTCTACATCACAAGACACCATGAAAAAAATAAATACGAAAAAGAATCTTCTCATCTTAAAAGGTAAGTTTAAATGATACATTTGGAAGTATACCTAAATATTTTTTTGTCTGCCTAGCATAAGGTTTCTGATCAAAATTGTATTCGTAATACCAAGTATTTATTTTATTGTATAAATTAAAAACTGATATGCCTATATCTCCCTTTGACTTTTGTATATTAAAGATATGGTGCACAGATATGTCAAGTCTGTGGTAGTCTGGAAGAAGAGATCCATTTTTTGGGCCAACACCTATAAAATCCAATTGTGATTCATCTAATAAGTTAATGCTATAATTATAGGAAGGTTCAGTAAAAGCTTTACCTGAACCGTAGATGAAGTTTAGAGAAAAGTTCCAGCCGTTAATTTCATAGTTATTAAAAATTTTAAATTCATTTTTTTGGGTATTTGGAGCAGGAAATGGATCACCATAATTTAATAAAGGAAATATATTTTCTGCATCTATGTATGTGTAAGATACCCATCCTGTATACTTATCCATTTTCTTTTGTATTAAAGTCTCGAAACCCCTTACTTCTCCATTCCCATTAAAAAATAAAGAGTTCAAATTTGTGTCTTGAAACCTTAAACTAAACTCCGTAATATTCTTGACATCTTTATAGAATAGCTCTGCGTCAATAAGCCAAGAACTGTTCTCGTATGAGAGCCCTGCTATATAATGAGTTGACTCACCTACATTAATATCATTATCCTCAGAAAGTTGCCAAAAATCTCTTGAGCGAGAGGTCACATTTTCTCCAATAATCTGCTTAACAAATTGATTATGTATCCCATACCCTAGTTTAATTTTAACATTATCTATAAACTCATAATCCAGTTGAAACCTAGGAGAAAAATAGTTTTTTTTAGTTAACTCGTATCTACTAGCACGAAGACCAATCTCTAAGTTAAGATTTTTGACAGAGGAAAGATTATATGAAATATAACCAGAATATAAATCTGAAAACTGTGAGTTTTCAATAATTGTGAGTGTGTCATCTCTCACAAATGAATAGTCTATATCTGAATTAGTATATTCAAATCCAAACTCAAATTTATTGTTTTTACCAGACAATAATTCAGCGTCGTACCTAACGGTAAAATCCTCTACAGTGTTATCCTGGTCTAGTAATACGCTAAGATCAAAAATTGTTGAATCTATTTCAGTAATTAAGGCCTGAACAAAATAGGAGTCATCTTGGTAATTATAATATTCAGAGTATGACATATTTAAGGTATTATAAAATTTTGGATTCCACTGCCTAGACCACTTGAGAGAGTACCCATTATTACCCCACCTTGATATCCTATCAAGATCTCCTCTTATCTCAATCTCATCTATATCACCAACGTTTGGGTACTGATAGCGCCTCGTATCACTTGTCTCAATCAAATTATCTTCACCACTGTAGAAACTAATTGTTATCAAGTCATTTTTAGAGGGTTTATATGACAATTTTGCGTTTAAATCATAAAAATTAAATTTTGGAAGCCAAGGGTCAAGGTTTTCTATATCATCATCAGGATCAAACTGATCATATATTTTCTCAAAGAAAGAAGTTTGTAATATATCTGTAAATGACCTTCTGCCAGTAGCAAAAAAACTAAACTTATCTAAGAACGGAACTTCAATAGATGCAGATGCACTTAATAAGTTTACGTTAAGTCCACCTTTAACCTCGTTAAAGCTACCAACTTTTCCCGTTAGATCAATTACACTTGAGAGTCTTCCACCATATTTTGATGGGAAAGCACCCTTATAAAGGTCTACACTCTTTATCGCATTTGCATTGAAAGCACTAAAAAAACCGAAGAAATGATCAACATTGTATACTTTTATACCATCTAGGAGTACTAGGTTTTCTTGAGGTTGCCCTCCCCTTATGTACAGTCCAGAACTATTCTCATTTGTTGCGCTAACGCCTGGAAGTAATTGCAAAGACCTGAATATATCAACCTCTCCTATTGAGGGCATGAGGCTAATTTGTTGTACAGACATTTTGTGGTTACTTATCTCTGAAGTTACCTGTAAAAATTTACTAGACTCCGTTGAAACCACTACCTCATTTAAAGTTGAGGTAAGAGCTGTAAGGCTTATGATCAGATTACCTTCCAACATCTCATCTGTAAGAGTAATGGTTTCCGTCTTGTAGCCGACGTAACTTGCTTTTAGTGACATGCCTGATTCTATCTTTCCAATTACTGTAAAGAAACCGTTCTCGTTTGCACTTGTACCAATCTCAAGCTCACTTAGATAGACGTTTGAGTAAGATAATCTCTCACCAGACCCTTCCTCTTCAATATACCCAGACAAAGTAACTTGAGAGAAGGAGATATTTACTATTAAATTAGATAAGACTAAGAAAAAATATTTTTTCATTTATATAAAATATATTCTTTAAATTTTATAATCTTTTTTCCAAACTATTTATTTTTGAATGAATAAGTTAAATTAATCATAAAATTCCTTCCCACCTCATCAGCAAAGTACCTCATACTATTAAGGTAATTTCTGTACTTCTTATTAAGTACATTATTAACCATCACGGAAGCAGTAAAATCTTTGATATTGAATTTCCACGAAAAATCAAGGAGAAAATATCCTTCAGGAGCATCTTTAAAATCAAAAATATCTGTATCAGAAGTAATATTATTTGTGCCGTTTATTAGACTCTCAGGAGAAATTGTCATAGGGGCCTGAAACTGTTGAAATGTATAACTTGGTGATAATGAAATCTCAGAAGAATTTATTTTCCAGAAATTATTAGTATCCCAGTTGATACTATTTTCTATTCTGACTGGAGGCAGGTTCAAAAGTTTTCCCTTGTTATCTAGATTATTTGACCATAAATAATTTAATGTTAGAGAGGAATTAAACTTATTTGTGAATTTTCTTTTTAATGTCAGGTCTGACCCTATAAATAACATATCACTCTGATCAAAGATAAAATAAGGCATTGGACCTCTTATAGTACCATATAATCCAATAGGTCTCTCGAAAACGTAGTTCAGTATATAATTTGAAAATAAGGTTAGTTTAATATCATTTTTGTCAGAATTATAATCAAACTCATTAATGAATTTTAAGGATTTTTCAGATGAAAGAAGACTCTCACTCATGATTATAACTTCGTCTGTTCTAAGCTTCTGATCTTCATTATAATAGTATCTTAGTAGTCCAAACGAGTTCTTAAACCCGTGAGATCCAAAGCTATACAATTCTGCCATGTTAGGTGTCCTCCAGGCTGAACCTATATTTGATCTAAATGAAAAACTTTCACTGACCTGATTTTCATATCCAATAGAAAAAGTAACGTTGTTTAGAGAATGTTCATCCCTAAAAATATTCTGGGAAATATCTCTCCCTCTAACGTTATAATCTTCGTAATCAACTCTGGCACCAATCTCAAAAAGTTTTTTTCCAAAATTCAAATTCTCAATAAGAAAAAAACTATATCTATTCGTATTATAATTGGGTATATAAGGAGTTGTACTTGTACCTGGGTTATTATCGTTATCCTGATTAAAGAAATGAAATCCAATCAAGCCATCAGACCTTTCTGAAAATGAATGATCCCACTCGAGCATCAGATCTGTTGTGGTCAGATCTAAATCAATGATAGGTCTATCTGCATTTCTTCTTACATCAAATTCTTTTCTTTTATTTAGTTGTCTTCCATATGTCAAGGAAACTTTTTCATTCTCATCATACCACCAGTTAACAGTTGCCTTTCCTAAGTGATGATTAACTAATTGGTTCGGTTCATTTATATCATAGGAAAAGGGTCTTATGAATAAAGGTATTTCAGAGTTTATAGCTCTTGAAATAGCATTACCACTGTGAAAAATAGATGACCTTAATAATGCAAGATTAACATCTACGTAGCTGTAATATAATTTAATATCAAAATTATTTAGGTGATAATGTAAACCTAAATTTAATCCTATCTCTTCCTTTCCAGAATTTGTTAGAGAATATGAAGGTGCGTGCCTATCTCCTAGTTTAATGTAACTTAGACCTGCATTAAAAGCAAAATTTTCAAATCCCTTTCCTGTCTTCAAATTAAAGTTCGAACCCTTTCCGTTAGTCTGATACCCAGAATTAATATTTAAATAATAAGGGTTTCTTAAATCCATAGGGTCTGGCTCTACAATTATTGCTCCTCCCAATGCCTCGGGACCGAAACGTACTCCTGACGAACCTTTTATTACTGATATTCTCTCTACTGATGCAATATTAATTTCAGGAGCATGATCATCACCCCAGTTCTGAAATCCGTGCTTGATATAATTATTTAAAACCATTACTCTATTTCCATAGAGTCCATGAATTACAGGTCTTTCTACATTTGACCCAGTAGATATAAAAGTAACACCGTCAATTTCACTTGAAATACTTGCTAGAGACGATGTCCTGTCAAAAACTTTATCTTCTAGGTTTATAGACTGCCTAGACATTGTCTGCGTCCCTGAAATCTTTTCCCTCTCATCTGATATCATTACATTCTCCAATTGAACAGATCTCTCGGTTAAGGGGACGGTCCAGAAGTCACCTTCTATAGAAATCAATAAGTCCTGATATCCAATTCTTGAGAACACCAGACTATCTTCCTCAGGGCATAGATCTTCTAATAAAAATTTTCCGTTTTCATCTGAAATAGAAAATTTATCAGAGGAATTATACAAAACTCTATTTCCAAAAACTTGCGGATCAGTTATTGCTCTTATTAAAACATCTGATAAAGGATCATTTGTTTCTTTGTTAACAACTACTCCTGAAATTGATCTATCACAAGGATTTTGAGATTTTGCATTTAAGGATAAGAAAAAAAGGATATAAATAATACAACAAGACTTGATAACAGTATTAAATGAATTGTGTTCATGGCACAGACATTTAATGTTGTTAGCAGGCTTTATAATATTATTTACTGAGCACATAGAAAATCTTAGATAAAAATAAAAAAAAACACTCTCTAAAGTTATAGAGAGTGTATTAATTAATTAATTAATTTAAAAATTAATATTTAGTTAATATTCAAATTAAATGTTAATGCAAAATCAGTATCACCATCAGTTGCTCCGGATGTGTCTGTCTTCACATCAGGCTGGTGCTGTAACCGTACAGTAAATGTACCGCTGCTTGCAACACCTGTAGTCCATGAAGTATTTAATCCAATAGAATTATCATTACCATCAACATCATTATAATTAAGAGGATCTGATGCGCTATCGACATTTCCGTTTCCAGCTGGACTGGTGAAAGCATCATCAGAAAAGGCAAAGAAAAACTGATGCTCCTCATCTTCCTCTTCTATCTCCTCATTCATGAGCTCACATGGAGACTCAAGGCAGTTTTCGATAACCATTGTAAGAGTATAACTTGTATTTGCTGCAAGATTAATTGCACCTAATACCTGAAGCTCCTGTACACCTGCACCGTCTGGATCTTGAGCCGCAGCCTCAACCGCAGCACCTCCACCCGCTGGTGTAAATACAAGTTTTACGTCAGTGAAAACCTCCACCTCGTTCTCTTCCTCAGGTGCGGCTTCATCTTCCTCACAAGCCGTGAAAATAAAAAGGGTGAGGACGGCATATAATAGGTAATTAAGTTTAAATATATTTTTCATATTTTAAATTTTTAAATGTTAAGTAAAGTTTAATAAAAAGATGACCGAATAAATATTACGGAATTATACTAAGGTCAGGAATACAATTACAATTATGTTCTTGGCGGACCCCTCAGAGAGATACTATGATCGAATGGTCTATTGTAAAAAGCTAAGTCATAGATATTATTAGGAATTCCATGAATAGTTATGTATTCATGAGGATTAAATTCATAATAAGTATATGAGTTAGAATTTACTTTGCTAAATAAACATAGGTTACAGTCTTGTAGATTTTCATGCTTTACTATACCCTTATTTTCTATCTTATCATGGTGATGATGTGAGGTGGTATCAGCTATTAAAAATAAAATAAAAACTAAAAGGAAAAAAATTGAGTAGAGTCTCTTCATTATCTAAATAAGTGACGAATGTAATGAAATTTTACAGTTTAACAAACCTGAAATAGGACAATTTTCTTTTGCCTCATTAGCACACTCTAAAAACTTTTCTTCAGATATATCTGAAACTTTAGCAGATAAAGATAGGTCAATAGACTCAACAACTCCGTCTACGAAAGTAAGCTCAGATTCTGTCTTTAGTGTTTCGGGAGAGAATCCATTTTCGTTAAGAACAAAACTAAGTTTCATATTAAAACAACTCGCATGTGCTGCTGCAATTAATTCCTCTGGATTAGTTCCAAGCTTTCCGTCATCATTTTGGAACCTCATCTTGAAATCGTACGGCAGATTTTTTAATGCCCCACTACCAGTAGTTAACTCTCCTTTTCCGTTCTCTCCATCTCCCCTCCATACAACATGTGCTTTTCTTTTCATACTTAATTATTTTACGTAAATTAATCAAAAATGATTATAAAATAAAAATGGGAAACAACTCAAGAAGAAATTTTTTGTATAGTTCTCTTGCACTAACCTCACTTCCTCTCATGAGTGGAAGTGTTTATGGAAAAATATTTAAAAAAAATAAATTTGACTTAGCACTACAGATCTACTCATTTGCATCACTTCTTTTTCAAAATAAACTAGACATATTAGAGTTCCCTGAGATGATTAAAGAAATATATAAAATCAATGGGGCTGAGTACTGGTCAATAGCTTTCTTGGGAAAAGAAAAAGATAAAAATTTTCTTAGAGAATTAAATTCTAGATCGAAAGAACATGATGTAGAAAATCTAATTATTCTTGTTGATAATATTGATTTAAAGACCATGGAAAATGGGCCAAGCCTAGCATCATCAAAAAAAGACCAGAGAGAAGAGTCTATTGCCTTCCACAAGTACTGGATTGACGTAGCATCTGAAATTGGATGTCACTCTATAAGAGTAAATCTTAGATCAGATGAACCTGACACTAATAAAATTTTAGATAATGCATCTGAAAGTATCCTAAGTCTCATCGATCATAGTAAAAGTCAGGGAGTAAATGTTGTTGTTGAGAACCATGGAGGGATAACTGGAGATGCAGACTGGGTGGTTAATCTAATGAAAAATATCAACAGTAACTTTGTTGGCACACTTCCAGATTTCGGGTCTTATAATTTCTGTGTGAAGAGAGGTGAATTAAACTTTGAGGGCCTAACAGGTGAATGTGAAGATCAGTACGATAAATACAAAGGAGTAGAAAAACTTTTACCATTTGCTAAAGGCGTGAGTGCAAAGACTCATGAGTTTAACTCTATGGGTGAAGAGACTTCAACTGATTACTCCAGAATGATAGATATAATCTCAGATTCTTCTTACGAGGGTTTCATCACTATTGAGTATGAGGGAGCTATGATGAAAATGTTTGGAGGAAAAGGAGATTACCTCGACCCGCATCAAGGCGTAGAGGCTACCCAATCTCTTATTAAAAAATACATGTGATGGACTGGATTAAATATTTTTATAATATAGCGGAGGAAGTAAAAAAGAAATCCAAAGATAAAAACACACAGATAGGAGCTGTAATTGTCGGAAAAGATAAGGAGATAGTCTCAACTGGCTACAACTCTTTCCCTCGAGGAATAAATGACGAGGTAGTAGAAAGACAAGAGAAGCCCGAAAAATATTTCTGGTTTGAGCACGCAGAAAGAAATGCAATATATAATGCTGCAAGGATAGGCGTTTCCACAAAAGGTTGTACCATGTACCTTACTTGTGGGATACCATGTGCTGACTGTGCAAGGGGTATAATCAATGCTGGAATAAGTAAAGTTTACGTTATGGAAGGTGGAGGAGCTCAGTCACAGAAATGGTTAGACTCTGGAGAGAGAAGCAGGAAAATGTTTAAAGAAGCAGGAGTAAAAATCGAGTGGTATAATTTTAAAAAATAAAATGCTACTTCCAGTTTTTATTTGTAAAACCTAAAAACATGGGTACGTTATCTTGATACTTTTTATATTCAGGGTACTTCCTTGAACTAATTCCCTCACTAAAAACAGCACTATTAAAGAATAATACTACTAGTAAGATGCAACCTACAACTGACCAGTTTAGCCAGGTTCCATTTGCAGAAGCACCAATAAAGTAAAAAGTAATCCATATCAACTGCTCACAAGCAAAGTTTGGATGTCTTGAAAAAGACCAGAGACCAGTTGTAACAAAACCCCTTTTATAGTCTCCATCTAACTTCTCATTATTTCCTATTCTTCGATACTTTTCAGTCTGGAAATCGTATTGCTGTTGATCAGAGATATATTGAATAACTATCAGAGCAAACATAAATCCTCCAATAAGATAGTCATACATACCGATTGGTTCTGATCCCTGCCATGCAGCTAAAATTGGTAATGAGAACAGAAAAATTAGCCCCATCTGGTAGAGACAGATAAAGAATAGATTAAAAAGACCCCACGTAAATCTTGAGGATAGAAAAGGTATTGATGCCTTAACCTCAACCCACCTGTAATCTTCCTCTCCCTTCCAGAAGTATATGCTGAAGCCACCCCTTCTACCAAAATTATAAGTTAATCTAGCTCCCCAACACGTTACCAAAATCGCCATCATAACCATCCTATCATCAAATCCCGATGCATTTGCAAAGTACCATACATACGCGATGGGTATTAGGCTCCAAAACTTATCTACTTGACTATAATTTTTTGCAAGTTCGCTAACAACAAAACAGTATATCGCAGATCCTAAATAAAGTTTTGTCATTGTCAAAAGTGCTGCGTACTGCTCATCGGTAAAGGAAGTATCGAACACATCAGTTCCGAATGTAATATATACGAGAGCGCATAAGGTTACTACTAAAAATATTGCTTGTTTTGCTACCATCTAACTATCTTTTTATTATTTCGTTGAATCTCATTAATGAGTTTAATTTTATCAAAAAAAATCTATGACATAAATGATGTACCTAAAAAGACAGGCATATATTATTTCATAGACACTAACAATATACCTATATATATCGGAAAAAGTTTAGATTTAAATAAAAGAATATCGCAACACTTAAATTCGAAATCTTACAAGTCAGATAAAATCAGATTGAGGTTTAATCATATAAGATATCTTGTCACAAGATGTGAGTTAATTGCTCTTTTGATTGAATCACAGGAAATAAAAAGGAACAGACCAATACTAAATAAAAAGTTAAGAAAAAAAAAGAGGGCAATCCATATCAAAAAATATGAGGATGAAAACGGATACTTTGGATTGAAAATAACAAAAGAAATACACAATAGTATAACTAGCTTTAAATCCACTAAATCAGCAAAATCTTTTATCGAATACATATCCCATAAGTTCAAATTATGTAAAAAGATTAATAATATATTTAAGCACGAGTATTGTTGCTTCTCTATATCTTCTAAATCAAAAACTCAAGAATGTCTTTGTGAGGAAACTGTAATTGATTACAATAATAGATTTGATGAAATGATTAAGTCTCTAACATTACCAAATAAAAGTTTTGCAATAATTAATAAGAAACATGGTAAACCTTATCCATTTGTGTCCGTAAAAAATGGTGTGGTTGAAGGATATGGATTTACTCAAAATAAATCACTCCTAGACAACAGAAGTCAAAAAAAATTAGATTTTGTCACTAAAGATGAAGTTATAATTGTAAAAAATTTTTATAATAAACATCAAAATAATTTAGAGTTAAAGATAACAGAATGATAAGCTATAATAAGATTGAAAAGACCTTTACACTTAAAACAAAGCAAAAACTACCTATCACCTTATCTAAAAGTTGGGATTTCTTCTCTTCTCCAAAGAACTTATCCAAAATAACACCATCACACATGAACTTTAACATCTTAACTGATTTTGGCAAAATGTATGAGGGACAAATTATAAAATATAGAGTCTCACCATTTCCTTTTTTTAGAGTTGGGTGGACAACTAAGATCACAAGTGTAGAAAAACCTTTTTCATTCACTGATAAACAGATATCTGGACCATTCAGCTTGTGGGAACACGATCATATTTTCGAAGAAACTAGTAATGGTATATATGCACATGATGTTGTAAAATATAAGTTGCCTCTTGGATTTTTAGGAAGACTGTTTGGTGGCAAAATAATCATGTGGCAACTGAATAAAATATTTGAGTTTAGAAAAAAAATATTAAATAAATTATTTGTAAAATGAGTAGAGCACTTATAATCGGAGGAAGCAGAGGAATTGGTAACAACATAATAAAAGAACAACTAAGTCTTGGGAAAGAATGTGTCAGCATATCTAGAAATAGTTCTGGAATACATGATAATCTCCTACAAGAATTTAACGTTGATGTAACATCTGGAGAACTACCAGATATTGATAATATAAATTCTATAGTTTACTGTCCAGGATCAATTATACTAAAACCTTTCAGCCAAATTACGGAGGATGATTATAAAAATGATTTTGAAATTAATGTATTATCAGCCATCAAGTGTATAAAGAAATATATAAATACAATAAAATCATTCGAAAATGGTTCAATTGTATTATTTAGTACTGTTGCTGTAAATCAAGGGATGCCTTTCCACTCATCAGTTTCAGTCGCAAAAGGTGGTGTCGAAGGACTTTCTAAAACACTTGCAGCTGAGTTTGCTCCTAAGGTGAGGGTAAATTGCATTGCCCCAACACTAACAAAAACAGACCTTGCTAGTAGAATATTAAGGAATGATAGGATTGAAGAAAATATTGCAAATAAACACCCCCTAAAAAGAATATGTGATGCAGAGGATATTTCATCAATGGCAACTTTTCTAATATCAGAAAAAGCTAAAAATATAACTGGTCAAATTTTAAGAGTTGATGCGGGGATGTCAACATTAAAAATTTAAAATGCAGATTATTGATAGTAAAAAAATATCAGAGTATAAAAAGCTCTACAGACTAAACCTAATAAACAGCATTACAGGATTCAAGCCCGCTAATCTTATTGGAACTAAATCTGACAGTGGCGTTTCTAATCTTGCAATTTTTAGTTCAGTAGTACACCTTGGCTCCAAGCCTCCTTTAATTGGTATTATTACACGACCCAATACAGTGCCAAGAGATACATATAAAAATATTATAAGTAATAAGTTCTATACCATAAATCATATTTCAAAAAATATGGTGGAGAGAGCACATTTCACTTCCGCTAAATTCAATGAAGACGAATCTGAGTTTCATCATTGTAATTTTGAGGAGGAGTATATTAAAGATTTTGATGCACCTTTCGTAAAAGAAAGTAAAATTAAGATTGGAATGGAATTAGTTGAAGAAAAGCAAATTGATTATAACGATACAATATTAATTGTTGGTGCGGTTAAAAATATAATCATCGATGAAGATACCTTGGAAGAAGATGGTTCTGTTAATTTAGGAAGAGATGAAACTGTTTGCATATCAGGACTTGACACATATTACGAGACAAGTAAAATTTCAAAATATCCTTACGCAAGAAAGGACAATTTACCCTTCTAATGAAAAAAACATTTCTACCTTCCAAAATATGTGAAGTATGTAATAAACCTTTCTTATATAGAAAAAAGTGGAGAAATTGTTGGGAAGAGGTCAAGTACTGCTCTGAGAGATGCAGAAAAAATAAAAAACAAAAAGCACTAGTTTAATATGACTAAAAAATCAATCTTTTGGCATAGGAGAGATCTGAGGTTACATGATAATCATGGACTTTTTCAGGCTTTGAAAGACAGCGAAGAAGTTATGCCAATTTTTATCTATGATAAAAATATAATTAATGAACTTGAACCAAATGATCACAGAATAAAATTCATAAATAGACACATAGATTTGATGAATAGTGAATTATCTAAGATTGGTAAAAAAATATTTACATTTTTTGGGGATCCATTATCAATTATTAAAAAATTAAAATCGTATTACAATTTTGATACACTTTACTATAACAAAGATTACGAGCCATATGCAATTGAAAGAGACAAAAAAATCTCAGAGTATTTGTCTAGGAATAATTGTTCATCACAGTCATTTAAAGACCATGTGATTTTCGAACAAGAGGAAATTGTAAAAGACGATGGAAAACCATATGTTGTCTATACTCCATTTTCTAGGAGGTGGCTATTACATTTTGATGATGAAATGACAAAACCTTATGATTCGAAATCATTACTTGAAAAATTTATAAATCAAGAGGAGTTTAACATAACACTGGAAGACTCAAAAATTGTTGATAAAGCAATAACTCCAATTGATTTTAATCTTGACGATGATTTAATAGATAATTACGATAATAATAGAAATTTTCCTTGGATTAAAGGAACAAGTAAAATCGGTGTTCATCTACGGTTTGGTACAAAAAGTATAAGAGAAATCGTTAAGGTAGGATTAAAAAGTTGTGATAACACTTATCTCAAAGAGCTTATTTGGAGAGAATTCTTTATCCAGATACTATACCATTTTCCAACAACAGTAAATAAAAGTTTTAAAGAAAAATACGAAAGAATAAATTGGAGAAATAATATGGAGGAGTTTGATGCTTGGTGTAGTGGAATGACTGGATATCCAATTGTTGATGCTGGAATGCGAGAACTAAATTCAACAGGTTTTATGCATAACAGAGTAAGAATGATTGTTGGCAGCTTCCTGTGTAAACATTTGCTCATTGACTGGAGACTAGGTGAGGAGTATTTTGCTAAAAAATTATTTGATTTTGAGAAGGCCAGTAATATTGGTAACTGGCAGTGGGTTGCCGGGTGTGGTGTAGATGCGGCACCCTACTTTAGAATATTCAATCCATATGAACAACAAAAGAAGTTTGATAAAAATACAGAATATATTAACAAGTGGATACCTGAACTTAACCTTTCAAACTATCCTGAAGAAATAGTGAATCATAAATATGCTAGGGAGAGGTGTCTAGCAACTTATAAGGAGGCACTTCAATGAAAAGAGAAATTTCATTAATTTTTCCAAATCAACTGTTTGAGGAATCAGTTATTCATGACCTTAAGCTTGATACATATGTAATTGAAGAAAACCTTTTCTTCAGACACTTTAACTTCCACAAACAGAAATTACTTTTTCATAGATCTTCAATGTTGCACCATAAAAATTTTCTAGAGGATTTAGAGATAAAAGTAAATTATATTGAATCATCTGAGGAGATATCTGACGTAAGAAAATTTATTTTATCTCTTGAAAATGACGTAGATAAAATACACCTCATAAATCCTATCGACAATTATCTAGAGAGAAGAATAAAAGCTTCATGTAAGAAAAAAGGAATTCAAAGCGTATTATATAATAACCCTTCATTTATAAATAATGAAGAGCTCATGAAAAAATTTTTCAGAGAAGACAAGAAGAAATTTTTTCACATGAATTTCTACAAAAAACAAAGAATTGATTTAGGAATATTAATTGAAAATAGTAATCCAGTGGGTGGAAAGTGGTCATTCGACGAAATGAATAGGATGCGGTTTCCAAAAGACAAAGAGCCACCAAAATTATCTTACCCAGAAAAAAATAAAATTTATAAAGAAGCAAAAGCTTATGTAGAAAAAGAATTTGAAGATAACGTTGGTGAACTAAATGACCACATTATCTATCCATTTGACTTTGAGAATGCAAAAAAATGGTTTAAAGATTTTTTAAAAAATAGATTTCATGATTTTGGCCCTTATGAAGATGCTGTTGTCAAAGATGAGAGAGTTTTAAATCACAGTCTTCTCTCTCCTCTCTTAAACTCTGGGTTATTGAGTCCTAAATTTATAATTAACGAGTCCATCAGCTTTTATAAAAAACATAATATCCCTTTAAATTCATGTGAAGGATTTATCAGACAAATTATTGGTTGGAGAGAATTTATAAGAGGAGTTTATGAGGTAAAAGGATCTTATGAGAGAACTCATAACTTCTGGAATTTTTCTAGAAAAATTCCAAAATCATTTTATAATGGTACAACTGGTATAGAGCCTGTTGACGATTCTATCAAAAAAGTCATTAAATCAGCGTACTCACATCATATCGAGAGACTGATGGTGATTGGAAATTTCATGTTACTCTGTGAATTTGATCCTGATGAAGTTTACAGATGGTTTATGGAATTATATATAGATGCTTATGACTGGGTTATGGTACCAAATGTATATGGGATGAGTCAGTTTGCTGATGGAGGTTTAATGTCTACAAAACCATATATAAGTGGGAGCAGCTACATACTTAAAATGAGTAATTATAAAAAAGGTGAATGGTGTGAGGTTTGGGATGGTTTGTTTTGGAATTTCATGAATAAACAAAGAGATTTTTTTATAAAAAATCCTAGGATGAGAATGCTAATAAGTTCATTTGATAAGATGGATCAATCAAAAAGAAATATTCATCTTGAAAATGCTGAATCTTTTTTAAAAAAACTTGACAAATGAAAAAGTCTATATACTGGTTCAGAAAAAATTTAAGATTACGAGATAATCCATCTCTATTCAATGTAATTAAAGATAATGATGAGATTATATTCATCTATATATATGACTTACAGACATACAATCCGAAGGGGTTAGACATTCATGAAATTGGAGATTTCAGAAAAAAGTTTATGATGGAATCAGTATTAGACCTTGAAAAAAATTTAAAATCTAAGAACATACACCTTCATACATTTGAAGGAGATAAATTCAAAGTTTTAGATGAGATCAAAAGCTCTCATGGCATAAATACCATTTACTGTTCTAAGGAGGTTGGTTGGTATGAGGAGCAGGATGAAAAAAAATTAATTGAAAAAAATTTTGAATTAATTATGTCTGAAGATCCTCATCTCATTGAAGAGAGAGAGATTCCATTTAACCTAGATAACTTACCACTCATTTTTACTCCCTTTAGAAAAAAGGTTGAAAAAAATTCAAAAATTAGAGACGAAATACGTGAAATACCAAGTGTTAAAAAAGCTATTGTAAATACTAAACTTAAATTTTTATCAAAAATTGAAGTAAATAATATAATTAATCACTCTAATACGGCTTATCCTTTTGAAGGCGGTGAGAAAAATGCATTAGAGCGATTAAAATCGTATTTGTGGGAATCTAACAATATTACAAAATACAAGGAAACAAGAAATGGTCTAATTGGTACCGAATATTCATCAAAATTTTCTGCTTATTTATCGACTGGGTCCATATCACCGGTAACCATTTATCATGAAATTAAAAAATTTGAAAGAGAGGTTAAAAAAAACTCGTCTACATACTGGCTTATTTTCGAGTTAATGTGGAGAGAATTTTTTAGGTATGTGTCCAAAAAGGGCAAAAAAAATATCTTTATGATCAATGGTATAAATGGAAATATTTTCAATAGAAATTTTAATTCTGATATAAACCTTTTCAAGAAATGGTGTAATGGCGAGACAGGACAGGAATTTATTGACGCAAATATGTCAGAGCTAAATTCAACTGGATTTATGAGTAACAGAGGGAGACAAAATGTAGCTAGTTACCTAATTAATGAGTTAGACCTTAATTGGACATGGGGTGCTGCATATTTTGAAAGTAAACTTATTGACTATGATGTGGCAAGTAACTGGTGTAATTGGATGTATATGGCTGGAGTAGGAAACAATGTAAGAAATTGGGCATTTAACCCTTCTAAACAATCTGAGATATACGATAAAGGAGGAAAATTTAGAAGTCTGTGGTTAAATAAAAAATTAAGGCAACAAATTATAGAGTTTTAGAGTATAAATAAGACTAGAGAAATTTTTTCTCACTTAAAATGATTTAAATTATAGTTATGTTTAAATTTATAAAGCTTTTTAGACCATTAGAATTAGTTTTACTTATTCTAGTTTTGTTTACAATTGTAATATCAGAAGTATTTTTTTTCAATGATGAACCATTGAAAGCTGTATTTCTTGGTCTTTGGGCACCAACTATTCTTCTTTTTATTTTGGTTTTTAACCAAAAGAAGAAAGATTTGTAGAAGTAAACTAACTATGTCTGATTTTTTAACTGATAATTTAATTCTTATCTGGGCAGGTATTGTATCTGTCTCATTTATTGTCTGGATCCTACTCACAGCAAAAGAAATGAATGATATCGTAGATAAAAGAGAAAAGAAATGAACGCACACAACGCAAGTTTAATAAACGCTATCCTTTTAATTACGATGGGTGGTTGGGGATATTTTGAGTCTGGGTCTCCTACTTCTCTAATTCCAGTTGTGATTGGAGTATTATTAGTCCTTCTAAACAAAGGAATCAAAACTCAAAACAAAGTCGTGGCTCATATAGCAGTGTTAGTTACTTTATTAGGTTTTGCACTTGTTATGCCTCTTATGAGAGCTATGGAAGATGGAAGAACCGAAGCCACTTTAAGAATTCTTATAATGCTCAGTTCTACTGTGTATGCTATGATTTTCTTTGTTAAAAGTTTCATAGACGCAAGGAAAAAGTAAATTACTTTATTTAATTTGCCTAGTTATGAATAAAATATTTATTCCTCTTCTACTGCTCTGTAATTTCCTATACGCTCAAGATAACGAAACAACAAAATGGGTAGCTCCCTGGGGAAATGATATAAATGGATCTGGAGAATCCTTTAAGCCATATAAGACTATAAAGAAGGCTTTATCAGTTTTAGATTCAGGAACAATAATGTTTAGTCATATTGATAAAATAAGTACGTTCAGAGAAGAAGTTGTCATAGATGGTAAAGAAAATATCACAATCAAAGGGTACGAAGCAGGAAATTTAGGTAACAGATATATAATTTTTGACGGCACAACTGATCTAAGTGAATATAACTGGACTGATCAAGGAAATAATATTTTTAAAACTACTATTGACACTTCCATTTGGCAACTATTCATAGATGGTAAAGAAATGGTAATGGCCAGGTGGCCAAATGCTCAGTTCAGTGACAAATCAATCTACAGCTGGGATACTTGGGCAGAAGGAGATGAGGCAAATAGTATGAATGGGATGTTAGTCTTTGATAATACCAAATCTTTTTACTCTAGTTTAGACTATACTCTTGATACAGCTCACGCAATATTAAATGTTGGGTCTTTTAGAACCTGGAATCGTAAAATTCAATTTTCTGAAGGTTCTAATTACTTTTCATATAATAATGTACCAAGTAGCCAGTATAAAGATAAACATCACTATTTCTTTATTGAAGGAGATTTAAATCTTTTAGATACATTAAATGAGTGGTATCACAATCCTAAAACTGGAGAATTATGGGTAATGACAAACGGAGCAAACCCAAATGATTTAGAGGTTAAAGGAAAGACTTCAACATATTCTTTTAATATCAAAAATTCAAAAAATATTACAATCGAAAATCTCTTTTTCTTCTCTTCGACCATTAAAGTTTCCTCCAGTGAAAATATTGTAATCCAAGATTGTAATTTTGCTTTCCCTTCTACATCTAAAAGGATGATTGGTGATTTAGGGACACCAGAAGCTACATCTTTAGGGATAAGCGGTGCTTCTAATAAAGTCAATAACAGCACCTTCAGAAGGAATTTATTTGCCTATACTGATGGAGACGCTCTAAGAGTTTTTGGTGATAATAATAAGATAGAAAATAATATTTTTCAGTACATAGATTATTCTGTTTCGGAGCTTCCAGGTCTTATGGTATCTTTTTATGTTAATGGAGATAAAAACATCTTCAGTAAAAATTCTATAAATGATGTCCAAGCTTCTGCAACATTGACACCAGGTGAAAGGAGTGAATTTTCATATAATAAAGTAACTAGGACTGGTGCACTTCAGTCTGATGGGTCTGTATTTCAAGGAACAAGGAACTATGTTGCCGACTCAGAGGTTCATCATAACTATATTTATAATACCCCTAAACTTGCCTTACGTTACGATGCGCCGGGCGATGATCCATCAGCTGCTGGACAGAGAGGGAAAATGTATAATAATGTAGCAATCAATACAAGTGGTATGATGATAAAGGGAGATTATCATTACATCGCAAATAATACAGTAATAGGAAGTAATAAGAATGGAATGATTATCCTAGATGAGGAAAATTCCAATCTTAACACATATACTTTAAATAACTTAGTTGACAAACTTTCTGGTCACAGAAGTAATAGCAACTACGAAGACAGAGATGGAAATGGAGTACCAGACTACCCAGTTCCTGGAACCTCTTCAAATAATTGGAATGGTTGGGATTCAGTTAAAACCTCAAGTATTGATGAATCAAAAATTGATAATACAATATATAATTTAATTGATAGCACTACTCTGGTCCCTGTTGATGGATCTCCATTAATTGATGGTGGTATTAGTATCGACTCAATACCTCTCGAGGTAGAAGGAGCATCACCAGATATCGGTGCCTTTGAATACGGAGTAGAACCTTGGAAGGCAGGTTATGATGGTTGGTACCCAAGATACTACCCATGGACTTTTATGAGTCTTAACTCTTATACAAAGGTCAGTAGAAGTGATGATAATTTATATGAGGATTCAACAAATATTTCAATTTCATTTCTTTTAGAAGATGGTGCCTATGACGAAGATATTATTGTAGAGCTTGACACATTGATTAGAGGTTCATATGCTGAATATGGTAAGGACTGGATAATTATTTACGAAGGTGACTCAGTAGCTGATCCTAATAAAGCATTAATATGGGAGAAAGGAAAAGACTCTATTGTTCTAAATATACATGCTATAAATGATAATACTTATGAAAAAAATGAAACCCTTGTGGCTGGAATTATTGGAATATCTGCAATAAATAAAGTTGCATTTATTAATACCGGAATATATGGTAATCTATATGACGACGACAATATGCCAACAGCTTCTGCATCTATAAAGGTTGATTCTATATCTGAAAATTCTGAAACAAAAAATATTAAACTTACGCTTAGTAATCCTTCAAAATTTGATATTAAGCTCGGGTTGTCTGTAGAAGATAGTCCATTTGTCCCTGAAGACCTTGCAGAGAATAAAAAAGACTTCATACTAGATATAGATACTCTAATATTTCCTGCACTCAGTACAGAGCAGGAATTTAATATAACTTCTATTCAGGATGATGAGATCGAAAACGACGAACTTGCTGTAATAAATATTGAGTCAATTGAAGATTCTATATTCTTAACGCTTTCAATAGTTATAGTTGATGATGATCAACCATTGCCACTATCTGTTGAAAGTAAAAATCTTGTTAAAAGTGTTTTTCCAAATCCCTCAAGTGATAATCTTAGAATTAATGTAGATGAAAGATATAGTATAGAAGGTATATCATTTATTGATATAAAAGGTAAAAAGTTCAATCCAAAAAATATAAGTAGACATAGTTCATATACTGATGTTAACATATCTAATCTGGATGAGGGGATATACATTCTTAAAATTCAAGTTGATAAAGAAGTATTAAAAGTTAAAGTTGTAATTAATAGATAATACTTATCTTAAGCCAAGGTGAGAAAAATTATAATTGACACAGACACTGCTACCGACGATGCGATAGCAATAATTATGGCACTCAGGTGTAAAGATTTAGACGTTGTCGCAATTACAACAGTTGCAGGAAATGTTGACATTGACTTAGCAACTACTAATGCATTGTATACGTGTGAACTCTGTGGATATAAAATACCAGTTTATAAAGGAGCATCAGGTCCACTAAAAAGAAAACTTGAAACATCTAAATTTTTTCACGGTAAAGATGGCCTTGGAGATACTGGACCTCACAAACCAAAAGGCAAAATAAGAAAAACTTATGCTGTAGATAAAATAATTTCTCTTCTGAAAGAGTATCCCAATGAATTAGAGATTATTGCGATCGGACCACTTACTAATATTGCTAAGGTTTTTAAAAAAGATCCAGAAGCATTTAGACTTATTAAAAGTCTTTACGTCATGGGGGGAATCGGTGAGGGTAAGGGAAATATAACAGAGTTTGCAGAGTTTAATTTTTGGGTAGATCCGGACGCTGCTGATATAGTTCTTAACTCTGGAATTGACGTCAAAGTAATAGCATGGGATACAACACAATTATATGGTTACCTTAATGAAAAGAATTTTGATGATCTAGAAAAAATAAATACCCCTCTTTCAAGATTCAGTATAGATATTCAGCAGAGAGGATTAGAATATTACAAAGTAAAATATAATGAGCACAAGATAGATCTTGCAGATCCTCTGGCTATGGCTGTAATGATTGACGAGAGAGATACTATCTATAAAAAAAGTAAAGTGAGTATTATTCTTAATGGTGAAAAAAGAGGCAGAGATAGTTATAAATTTATTGATTCAGGGAAAGTACAACTAGCTACTAAAGTTTCTAGGTCTAATTTTTTGAATATATTAAAATCAAGCCTTAAAAAATGAAAATATTAAATTTTGGTTCAATAAATAAAGACTTTGTCTATGAAGTCAAAGACTTTGTGAGTCAGGGAGAAACAATTGAGAGCCTAACATTCAAAGAGTTTTTGGGTGGTAAAGGATTAAACCAGAGTGTCGCAGTCGCAAGGGCAAAAATGAAAATTTATCATGCTGGATGTATAAATAGGAACGATGAAAACATTAAAAATCAACTAGAAAATTGGGGAGTAGAGACAAGAAATATTTGCTATGTAGATAAACCAACAGGACATGCTATAATACAGGTTAATAATAAAGGAGATAACTCTATTATAATACATGGAGGAGCAAATAGAAAAATAAGTTTAGAGCACATAGATAAAACAATTTCAAAATTTGATGTTGACGATATATTATTAATTCAGAACGAGATAAATAATCTACCAGAACTCATTGAGAGAGCAAGTTCCCAAAAAATGAAGATCATATTCAACCCTGCTCCTTTCACTGAAGATATTTTAAATTACCCACTAGAGAAGATTGATACAATTATATACAACGAGATTGAAGGTAGAGGTTTGTCAGGTAAAACTACAATTGAAGAGATTAAGGGAGAACTCTTAGAAAAATTTCAAGAACTCAATCATATTATTACTCTTGGTGACAAGGGGTCTATTTATTTTGATAATAAGGATGAAATATCAGTTGATGCTATTAAGGCAGAGACTATCGATTCGACAGCAGCAGGAGATTCGTACATTGGGTATTATTTGGCATCAATCACTAATAAAATGACAATTAAAGATAGCATGGTTAGAGCTTCGAGGGCTGCAGGAATTACTACTGAGAAACTAGGAGGAGCAATTTCAATACCCCATATTGACTAGAGAGCCTCATTCTTTCTCTCTACAAATGAATTTACACCTTCCTTATTTTTAATAATATCAAATGCATCAAATAATTCACCTATAGCCGTATAAGACTTATATGATAACTTGTCTCCATCTACTGATATTACTTGAAATAATTGTTTGTTATTTCCTACCTTATCTCTAAGAGCCTCATACTGTTCCCAACCAGGTTTTACTTTATACATTTTTCCACCACTTACCGAAACAACATAAACAGTACCTGTTACATCTTTGACGTTCTGACCCGATAACAAATTCTGTTCATATGGCTGTACTCTACCTCTAGTGTAGGTATGATCATGACCCTGGAGAGCAATATCAACACCATACTTATCAAATATTGGTTTCCAAAGTGTCCTCAATTCCTCATTATCTCTTCCTCTTGATGCCGAAAATATTGGATGATGGAATGTGGCAACCGTCCACTTATTTGGATTATTTTTTAGAACTTGCTCCAACCACTTTGCCTGTTCCTCAATCATCATGTTGCTGTTAAGAGCAAGAAACCTTACGCCTTGGTAGTCAATATAATAGTTAGTCTCCTTAATCCCCATCACACCATTATTGGGAAGGGTAAACTGCTTATTCCACTGGACCGATAACCTCTTTATATTATCGTCAATATCTTGCTGGACAAAGGGATTATATTCATGATTTCCTGGAACCATCATTGAGGGAAGAGTCCTGTGAATATATCCACCGGCCATAAACCACTCGTGCCACTGGTGTTCATCATGGGCATCGTCTATAAGGTCCCCAGCATGAATTATAAAACTTGCATCTGGAGCTTTCCTATAACTCTCTCTTATCAACCTTGACCATAATTCTAAAACATAATTTTGTGCATCACCTACATATAAAAAAGAGAAAGGAGCATTGGACTTATGAGCAGTTTTGAACTGAACCCACTCGCTCCATATCTTCCCATCTCCTACCCTGTAGGCATAAATGGTATTAGGCTCTAATTCCCTAAATGTTATTGAATGGTAGTTATGATTAATTGTATTAAAAATATTTTTTTTAGGGTCATCCCTATCGTATTTTCCAACGACATTTGAATAATTTATATTTTCAGTAGTTGCCTCAAAAACCTCTGCTCTTCCTATAAAAGCAGGGTTAGCATGAGCTTTAGCAATCTCACCATAAGCAGATTTTACTTCTTTACTCGTCCTCCAAGTCACACTAATTGTAGTAGCAGGATCCTCAGAAAAATTTAAGACAATATGATCTGGATGTCTTCCAGGCTTACTCCAGTTCTTAACAAACTCTGGCTTAACATACTTCCTCTGTGAAAGCAAATCACCTGAAAATAAAATAACAAGGAGTAGTACAATTATGTTTTTCATATTAGACTCAAATCTAAGAAATATGGTGAATAAATAAATTATAAAATGAAAAATTTAGCCAAGATATTTGAACTTTTCCATCCTCTTAAAAATAGCTAATATAATTAGTCCAAAAAGTATACCAGAAGCAATCAAGACTACACTCACAAGTCCTGAAGCTGCAAAAGATAATCTAAGTAATATTGTTGATATTATAAAGCCCGTATTTCTAATAAGCTGAGAATATCTCTCTGTGTACCTGAAAGATATTAATAGAATAAAAACATCAACTAAAATCAGAATAGTAAAGAAATCAACAAAAAATAAATAATTTAAATTCTGGTTTCCACCACCACTAAGTATAGATGCATTAAACCAACTATAAAAGCTCCATCCTGCTAAAAGAAGTAGAATTGGTACAAGTATAATTGATATCAATTTTTTCTGACTTATAAACTTTTTTAATTTTGCGTCTGGCTTTACAGTCTTTGGCCTCCCTGCAGTAGTTTTGAAAAGAAAAATAAGAAAAAAGACAATCAAAATACCTGAAAGATCATACAAGAGTTGTACGTTATTCTCATTTGAGAAAAAAGGCACATCAAGGTCTACCAAAGGAAAATCTTTAAATATTTTTCTGATGAGAATCAATGAAATAATCTCATATTCTTTTACTACGGTTACGGTAAAAGAGTTAGGGAGATAGTAAATCAATAAATATGCCTCATATACAAGAATAAATGAGAAAGGAGTATAAAGTGCTGATATAGGATCTAGGAGTAAGGTATCATTAAAGTTAAAGTTTATGTACCCGTACTTATTTGAAAAAATAAGGAGTAGATGTATAATAAATCCTCCAGTTGCAAGAATTAAAATATATTTTTCAAAACTTTTCTGACTTTTCTCTGAAAAAATCGTATCAAATAAATAATCAACTTTTTTAAGCATATGAATTCTTAAATTATGAAATATATAATTACATTAATTTGTTTAATTACCAACTTAAACGTCTTTTCACAAGAATTAGTTATTGGAGAGCAAAGATTAGAGCCTGGAATTGTATTTATTTTTGAGGGAGCAATAAAAGATATAGTTTTTCCAAAGTCAAATAATTTAGATGAGAGCCTTACCAACGTACACATTGAGGCAAGAGTAAATTGGGATGAAAAAAATATTCCAAGCGGTACTCCCACTGGTGGATTCGTTCCGTATCTTAATATTAATGCCACAATAACTAACAAGAGAACAGGACAAATGACTTTTATTGATTTAACACCACACCTAAACTTAATAGACAATTTTCATTATGCCAGAAATATATCTTTACCAGGTAAAGTTGATGACCTCTACAATGTGATTTTTATTGTTCATCCGCCCGAAAAATTGGCACTGTCTTACCATAAAGACTGGAGTGATTCTTTCACCAATAAATTATTTGAAACAACAATATTTGAATATAATAATGTTGACTTTGAGGAAATTGCAAAATCATCCAGAAGATAATTTTTAATCTTATATTTACCTAAATCAAATCATAATGATAAGGTATATTTTATTTTTACTTGTGCTCTCTAATATCAATTCTTACTCTCAAGATATTTTTGCAGAGAAAAAAAATTTTACTAGACAAGATAGTCTCAGAGGAAGTATTACAAAAGAGAGAATATGGTGGGATTTAAATTACTATCATCTAGATATAAAGGTTGATCCTGAAAAAAAATATATTGAGGGATATAACACAGTAAAGTATGAGGTACTAGAAGAGAAACAGGTCATGCAAATTGATCTGCAACAACCCCTTAAAATAACACAAGTAATAGAGGAGGGAAAAAAAATAAAATTCAAAAGGGAAGGTAATGCCTACTTTATTTATCTAAAAAAAAGACAATCTTCTGGTGATGTAAATGAAATTAAAATTAGTTACGGAGGAAATCCTAAAGTAGCTGTCAGAGCACCATGGGACGGAGGATTCTCATGGGATAATGATGAGAAAGGAAATCACTTTATAGCCACATCTTGCCAAGGATTAGGGGCTAGTGTATGGTGGCCAAATAAAGATCATATGTATGATGAGGTAGATAGCATGCTTATTAGTGTTAACATACCAAATAATCTTGTTAATGTTTCTAACGGTAGACTAAGGGAAATTACATATCCTGATGATAAAACAGCTACTTACCACTGGTTTGTAAGTAATCCAATAAACAACTATGGAGTAAATGTGAACATAGGAGATTATATTAAATTCTCTGAAGTATATGAAGGTGAAAAGGGTGACCTAGATATCGACTACTATGTCCTTAGATATAATGAGGAAAAAGCAAAAATTCATTTTCAAGATGTTCCTAAAATGTTTGATGCTTTTGAGTACTGGTTTGGACCCTACCCATTTTACGAAGATAGTTACAAGCTTGTAGAGGTACCGTATCTTGGAATGGAACACCAAAGTTCTATTACCTACGGAAACAAATATTTGAAAGGATACCTTGGAAGAGATCCATCAGATACAGGTTGGGGATTAAAATTTGATTTTATAATTATTCATGAGTCAGGACACGAGTGGTTTGCTAATAACATCACCTACATAGATATTGCAGACATGTGGGTTCATGAAGGTTTTACCGCCTATTCTGAGAATCTATTTCTAGATTATCATTATGGAAAACAGGCAGGAGCAGATTACACTATTGGTACAAGAAAAGGAATTCAAAATGATAAGCCAATAATTGGCCCTTATGATGTAAACAAGAATGGTTCAAAAGATATGTACTCAAAAGGTGCAAACCTTCTACACACAGTCAGACAAATTACTAATAACGATGAGTTGTGGAGGAAAACACTTAGGGGACTAAATGAAAAGTTTTATCATAAAACTGTATCATCTACTCAAGTTGAAGAATTTATCTCAGAATCGATTGGAATAGACCTTAAGTATGTTTTTAATCAATACCTTAGAGACGTAAGGATACCAACCTTTGAATATAAAATTGACGAGAATGGGTTATATTATAGGTGGTCAAATTCAATTGATAATTTTGATATGCCTTTAGATATTGTATTAAATGGTGAGAAGACAAGATTATTTCCAAAAAATAAGTGGAGAGAATACAAGACAAAAGTAAATACGATAGAGACAGACAAAAATTTTTATATTGAGACAAAAAAAAAGGTCTCCAAATAGAAGACCTTTTCTTATAAAGTAATCTGTTTTTAATAAAACTTATAACCAATATTATTTGTATGAGGTACTAGTCCGTCAGAACCACCTACAAGATATTTAGATAACTCATCAGTAATTCCACTAGGATCATCATTTATTCTCCAAGTTAGGTATGCATCATATTTTTCAAATGAATCCCAGTACTCAATAATGAAATATGTATTTGTTTCTTCATTAAATGTTGCTTCTAAATGACTACAACCATCATATGCTCTAGTTGCTGGCAATCCATCATCCGAATCTAACATCTCCTTAACTTTTTCATAATTTCCTTTCTTGACTTTTAAAGTTGCAATAACAACTTTTCTGTCAACAGGACCAACAGTAGTTGTCATACCTGTTGCGTCAAAGTATTCGCCAGTGTAAATAATCTTACCATCAGCAAAGTCAAAGTTATGGTATGAAGGTAGTGTGAAAGTTCTCCCAGTTGATTTGCTTGTTCCTGTCCAAACTCCATAAGCTCTAACACTTCCATCAAGAGTCATAGAACCTGTATCTATTCCAGGTAACCACATAGGATCATTAAATTTAACATCCGTATAATTATTGATATAGAATTCAGCAATCTGTTGAGATGTTGCATAATCTACTTCACCCATACCATATAAAGGAGCTTGATCACGAAGATCTTCAGACATTATCTCCTTCCAAAGTTCAATGTCTTGGTTTTCAAAAACCTGAACCCATTTCTTAGCCAACTCCAAATTAGCTTTGTATTCAGGATTTGTATTACATCCATAAAATAAGATTAGGGATGCTAGTAATAATTTTCTCATAATTTAAATTTGTTTGTTCTAGAAATCAAATATATATAAAAAAAGGAGACAGTTTTTATAATAATTATTATGAATTAGTCAAATTAATGTAATCCTTTAATTCAGAATACTTTCTTATTTTGTAAGAATTACCATCTTCAGATAAAATTTTTTTAATCCTTTCAGGGTATGAAAGAGAGGAAGGGACAACATCCTTCATCTCTTCCATAAACTTTGAATAGTGTGCCGTCTCTAAGAAAATATAATTAAAATTATCATATAACTCCTTATGTTTTTTTATTCCCATATACCCTACAGAACCGTGAGGATCACAGACATAATCATACCTTTCCTCAAGTTCCTTTATTCCTAATATTGTCTCTTTGTCACTTATACTATAAGCGCTTATAAATTCTTTCATTCCTCTCCCTTGATTTGAGAAGTACTCTAGGACCCTAACAAAATTACTTGGATCACCAACATCCATGGCACTTGAAATTGTCCTTATGGACTTTGAAGGTTTATATTTATTTGAATTGATAAATTTGGTAAATGTGTCGTTAAGATTGTTGGATGCTATTATCCTCTTCACTGGTAGACCCATTCCTGATGAAACAAGGCAAGCAAATAAATTACCAAAATTTCCAGATGGTATAGAAAAAATAAGATCTTCTTTTTTTTTCTCTATCTGTTTATAGGCAAAGAAGTAATACAGTGTCTGAGGTATCCACCTAGAAATATTAATTGAATTTGCAGAGGTGAAATTAATCTTAGTTATTAAATCCTTGTCAGTAAGAGCATCTTTTACCATCTCCTGACAGTCATCGAATGACCCGTCAACCTCCACTGGATATATATTATCTGATAACGTAGTAATCTGTTTCTCTTGGACAGCTGATATTCTCCCCTTAGGAAATAAAATAAAAACATCAACTCCTTTCACATCATGAAAGCCACTGGCAGCGGCAGCTCCTGTATCACCCGAAGTTGCGACAAGTACCGTAACCTTCTTTTTTTCTGAAGAATTAAAATAACTTAAAACCCTTGATGTAAACCTTGCTCCAACATCTTTAAATGCCATAGTTGGACCGTGGAAAAGTTCTAGTACTGATATTTTTTCACTTAATTCATTTAGTGGAAATTCAAAATCAATTGTTTCAGACACTATCTCTTTTAAAGACTTTTCGTCTATATCTGAACCAGTAAATTTTGATATGCATTCGTAAGCAATCTCCTCATTTGAAAGGTTGCCTATATTTCCAATAAATGAATTATCTAATACTGGAATTTTTTCAGGATAATAAAGGCCCCTATCAGGAGATAGACCACCGAGTATTGCCTCTTTAAAACTTACTTTAATATTTTTATCAGTGATACTATAATACCTCATATTATTAGGATAGCACCCGTACCCCAGTACCACTAATTTTGGAGACATAGGTAGAAAAATCTACGCCTGATTTCTTGTATAATTGTGATATCGATGCATTAATTTCTTTCGCTTTTTCAACTCCTCTTGTCAAGGCAAAAACCGAAGGACCAGAACCAGATATTGAACAACCTAAAGAACCTAAACCTAGGCACACTTCTTTAACATTATCAAATAAAGGAATAAATTTTTTTCTGTGCTCTTCAATAAGATAATCTTTTATACTTTCACCCATTAAGTCATAATCTTCTGTATGGAGAGCATGCACTAAAGACCCAAAGCTTGAGACTTGAAGAGTAGTATCTTTTAAGCTTACTTTTTCTGGCAGTATCTCCCTTGACTGAGAGGTCTTGACTTCTATTTTGGGGTGTAATACAAAACAAAATAACTCACTTGGTGTCGGAAGTTTTATTATGTTTAGAGGAGATACTGATTTTACCATAACTAATCCACCCATCATAGCTGGAGCTACATTATCTGCATGTTCACTAATACTGGAAGCAACCTCTCCTTTCATTGCAAATCTTATGAGCTCTTTCTTACTCAAAGGAGACCCTAATAATTTATTGATTGCATAAACTGCTGCAGCTGCGCTTGACCCACTACTCCCAATTCCGCTACCAGGTATAATGTTTTTATGTATCTTAAGGTCAAATCCACAAGTAGGTTTCAAAAATTTAATAAGCTCCATTGCTGCAATAGTTGCTACGTTTTTATTAATGTCAGTGGGGATATCATAGCCCGAAATTTCACTTATAGTCAAAGATTTATTTGGCGTTTTACTTACCACCATCTCATCTCCAATAGAATCAATAGGGAATCCTAAGACATCAAAACCACAAGCAACATTAGAGACAGTAGCTGGAGAAAAAATTTTGATATGATTCACATTCAAAATTGAATAAAAAAATGCATATTTTTGATGTATAATTAATAAAATAAAATGTAATGAAAAACAATCACCTATCATATAGATCAGGGAATCCCGTTCTCACATCAAATGCATTTAATGTCTCATCTGACTCGTCTGATGTTATGACAATTAATGGAACTGTTACTAAAACATTTCTTTCAATATGTTTAGTTGTTATATCTGGATATTATTCCTGGATAAATATCTCAATTACAAATGTTCTTATACTGCCTGCTATTTTTGTTTCCTTAATACTTGCAGGTCTTACCATTTACAAAAAACATTTATCCCCAATAACTGTACCTATATACGCTGTTATTCAAGGTATCTTTTTAGGTGCTATTTCTTACACATTCAACAGTCTTTATGATGGTATTGTAATAACTGCAATCTCATATACACTAAGTA
>CAJWTC010000010.1 GCA_913046795.1 uncultured Flammeovirgaceae bacterium
TTGAGAGACAATATTGAAAAATACCCAGGTGTAAGTATAACCTTTGGTAAGGACAGAAAAGGTCCCCCAGTTGGTGGTGAAATAAGTATTCAAGTAACTGGTCCAGATTTTGATGAATTGATAGCTCAGGTGGAGAATATGAGAAAATTTATTAACGATTCTAACATTCCTGGTATTGAGAAATTAATTTTTGACCTTTCAACAAGAAAGCCAGAACTATTAATTGATTTTGATAGAGATAAATTAAGGAGATATGGACTTTCTACAGGGATGCTTGCGAATGAACTTAGAACATCTTTGTTTGGGAAAGAAATTTCTAAATTTAAAATAGGAGAAGATGATTATAAGATTCAGTTGAGGTTAGATGATGAATATAGATATGACGTTGACGCTTTAATGAATAAAAATATAAACTTTAGGAACCAGTCTAATGGAAGATACTACCAGGTGCCAATAAGTTCCTTTGCATCTATGAAAATGTCCAATACCTTCAGCTCTGTCAAGAGAAGAGATTTGGATAAGGTTATTACTATTAACTCCAACGTTATTTCTGGTTACAATCCTACACAAGTGAATTCAAAAATTGATATGGTTTTAAAAAATTTCCCCCTACCTAGTGGCTACTCTTATAGTTTTGGAGGAGAGCAACAAGAGCAGGAGGAGGAGATGGCATTTTTGTCTAATGCCTTTATGATAGCCTTATTTCTTGTATTCATAATAATTGTAGCGCAGTTTAATAAGATAATAACTCCTTTAATAATTATGTCATCAATAATTCTAAGTACAATTGGAGTATTTCTTGGTTTACTAATATTCAACATGGATTTTGTTGTTGTAATGACCATGATCGGAGTGATATCACTAATAGGAATCGTTGTAAATAATGCAATTGTCCTAATCGACTTTATCGAATTAAATAGGAAAAGAAAGATATTAAATGGATCTAATAGTTCAGAAATGGAAATAATTATAGATTCTATTACTCTGGCTGGGAGGACTAGACTAAGACCAGTCATATTGACTGCTTTGACTACAATTCTAGGTCTTATGCCGTTGGCTATTGGGATGAATTTTGATTTTGTTAATTTTTTTAAGAGTTATGAGTTAACATTTTATCTTGGTGGGGATAATATGGTATTTTTTGGCCCCATAGCATGGGCTATAATTTTTGGTCTTACCTTTGCTACCTTTCTAACCTTATTAGTTATTCCTTCTATGTATTTGATTCAAGTTAAATTAAATAGGTATTTAGGTTTTTCATCGTAAATGGATAGAGCAGTATTCTTATTTTTCTTTACTCTAATATCAATCTTACTTGACATATATTTTTATCAAATATTTAAAAAATATAAGTTAAAAAAGTGGTTCTTGCCTACATCTTATGTATACTGGTCTATAACATCTGTAACCTTCTTAAACTTTTTCTTTTATTTCTTTAGCCTCGATCTCGGATATTTTTTTAAGACCCTTTTTTTTAATCTTGTAATTGGAAATTTTATCTCAAAAGTTGTTGCACTCCCTTTCATATTAATTGATGATATAAGGAGGTTTTTCATAAAGATTTATCCGTATAAGAAGAAAAAGCAAAATAACGTTATTCCCAGATCTAAGTTTCTAAGTATTTCTGCCTCCCTTGCCTATGGTTTGCCCCTAACTTCATTAACATATGGAATAATTTCTAATAATGTTTATGACTACAGGATTAAAAGAAGAGTTGTCAAATTAGATAACCTGCCAAGTGCTTTTGATGGTATAAAAATTTGTCATATTTCAGATATTCATGTAGGAAGTCTAAGGAATAGACTTGCAGTAAAGGGAGGAATCGATATGATTACTAATGAGAAATCAGATATCATTTTTTTTACAGGTGACCTTGTTAATAACAGATCTGATGAACTAAAAGGGTGGGGGGATGACTTATCCAAAATCAAAGCTCCTCTAGGTGTCTATAGTGTTCTAGGCAATCATGATTATGGAGAATACACAAGTTGGAAGTCAGAGAATGAAAAAAATAGAAATTTTAAAAATCTGATAACGGGTCAAAAAGAGTTTGGATGGAAATTATTAATGAATGAAAATGATAATGTAATAGTAGATGGACAAAAATTAAATATAGTTGGAGTAGAAAATTGGGCCTCTTCAAGGTTTCAGCAGTATGGTGAGTTAGATAAAGCTTACAGCGGCCTTACTGATGAGGATTTTAAAATATTAATGACTCATAATCCCTCCCACTGGAATGCTCAAGTTACCAACAATTATAGAGATATTGATTTAACCTTATCTGGTCACACACACGGACTTCAGTATGGGATTGATATTGGCAAGTTTAGGGTTAGCCCTGTAAGGCTTGCATACAAGCAATGGGCAGATCTCTATGAATTAAATAGGCAATATATCTATGTGAATAGAGGTTTTGGTTTTATGGGATATCCAGGAAGAGTCGGCATCTTACCTGAAATTACTATCCTTGAATTAAAAAAATCATAATTACCAAAACCAAGAAACTTTATTTTCTATACTATCTCTTCTTGTTTTTTTGAGGTTTTTATGCTGGAATTTTCCTAAATAAAAAAAACCAAGACATTTCTCATTCTTATTTAAACCTAAAAATTTTTTTAAGTTTTTTGCATAACTAGGAGAGCTCCAGTAACAACCAATATCTCTAGATGTACACGAAAGCCACATGTTTTGAACTGCCATTGATGTGGCAGCAATTTCTTCCCACTCAGGAATTGAACTTTTATCATCTCTCTTCATACATATTGCAATAATAAATTTTGACTTATTGCATTTATCTAATATTTTTTTTTCTTTCAAATTCTGATTATTAACAGAATCTTGTGACTTTTTCTTATACTCAGATACCATTTCTATACCAAGTTTTAGTCTACTATCTTTAGAAAATATTTTAAATAACCATGGTTGGGTATACTTATGGGTTGGGGCCATATTTGCATTTTCAAGAATTTGTAAAATTGTCTTCTTCGATATAGTTTCGTCAGAATAATGCTTAGGATAGACAGCCCTTCTTTGGTGAATTACTTTATCAATTTCTTTACTCATTAACTTCTAAAATTTAGGATTAATTTATTTGAAAAATAGAAAAATATAGAAAAGACTAAAAAATATGACAACCAGTTAATTTCTAAAATTTTTCCGGAGTGTTTGTATATATCAATCAAATTAATAAGATTAAAAACTATTGCTATTCCCAGTAATCCATTTTTTATATTAATTAATGATTTTTTAAAGTTAAAGTCAGTAACAGGTTCTTTCCAGTTTTTAAATGATGGTATTATCCTAGGAACTAAATTCAAATATTCTTCATATTTTTTTTTGAATTTTTCTTTAAGGAAATTTTCCTCAACTAGTATTATATAGTAGTATATGTGAACAAAAAATAGTGTAATAAAAACTGTTAGGATTATATTAGATAGTAGTAGAACTATTCCTAACCAGTTAAGGAAATTTGCCAAATATAAAGGGTTTCTTAAAACAGAATATATACCTGAGGTGTTTAAGCTTTCTGCAATTTGTTTTGCCGTATTCTTTCCAGATGTTTTGTGAAAAGCATACCCTACAGTGTATACTCTGAGAATTAAGCCTGAAATTGAAATAGATAGTGATAGTAAATACTGGAATTGAGTTATTTCATAATAATTAGAAAAATAATAATAAACTAAAGAAAAAATAATGATAGGGACAGGTAATATCCCTCTATACTTAAACAGGAAATTTCCGTATGCTAATTTGCTTGATGCTTTCATCTGTAAATGATCAATTACCAGAATATGGCATAAAGCATAGTTGTTATAATTAACACAGTAAATGCTGGGATATTAAATGATGGTTTTGTCTCAAATAAATTTTTAGATAATTCAATTCCTTTAGGATCATTTTGGTTTCCTTCTAAGTAACTAATGATGTAAATCACTATCATTGTTATAATGAAAGTTATTCCCATCTGATGGAGAAATGGGATTTCACTTATAAAAAGACCATGTGAGAATGATGGAAATAATTCTATCCAACCTTTTGGTACAACTTTAAAGTACATAGCTATTGGGATTGACAAGAGAATGCCCCATATAGCAGCGTTATTCGTAGCTTTTTTATAAAACAATCCCATTATAAATAAAGCTAAAATTCCAGGACTAACAACTCCTGTATATTCTTGAATTGCTTGAAAAACTTGACTTAAATTACCAAATGCCGGTGCAATTAGCATTGCAATAAGCAATGAAATAATAACCACAATCCTACCAACTTTAACTAGTATTTTATCTGATGCATTTTTATTGATATATTCTTTGTAAATATCCATAGTGAAAATTGTAGATGTAGAGTTTAACATTGATGCTAAAGATGAAACGATAGCAGCAGCAAGTGCAGCAAGAATTAAACCTTTAATACCGACAGGAATATAATTTTTTATTAACCACGGTGCTGCGTTATCATTTAGAATCTTTCCATCTTGAGAAATAAAACCTTCAGGAAGTGTTTTTATTAGTTCACCAGTAGATGGATCTAAATTAATTACATAAGCAATTATACCTGGGAGTACCACAAATACTGGTATTATAAGTTTTAGAAATGCAGCAAATGCAATTCCTTTCTGAGCCTCCTCTAAGCTCTTCGCCGCAAAGGTTCTTTGAATAATGTATTGGTTGAAACCCCAGTAGTATGTGTTGGCAATCCACATGCCTCCAATCAATACTGCTATACCAGGAAGATCAAAATATGCATCTCTTCCATCAGGAGTAATAATCTCACCTTTATCTAGAATCATAGAAAACCTTTCAGGAACAGTATTATACACATGTGTTAAGCCCTCCATAATTCCACCTCCTGGAGTCACATATGTCAAGGCAATACCTGTCATTAATATACCACCTAGTAATAGTATAATTACTTGTACAACATCCGTCCAAGCGACAGCTGACAGACCACCCCAAACAGAATATGTTAATGCAAATAAGCTTAATCCAATAATACTAATTGTAATTAAACTTCCGTCACCATTACCAAATATTGTATCCATTGCCTTACCTCCTAGGTACATTACTGTTGTGAGGTTGACAAAAACAAATAGACTTATCCAGAAAATTGCTAGTATAGTTTTTAAATTTTTACTGTATCTTTTTTTAACAAATTCAGGTATTGTGTAGATTTTCTTTTCAATGTATATAGGTAGAAAAAACTTACCGACAACTAATAAAGTAACAGCTGCCATCCATTCATAAGTTGCAATGGCAAGTCCAAGAGCAAAACCGGATCCATTCATTGCAATAAATTGCTCTGCAGATATATTTGCTGCTATTAGAGAAGCTCCAATAGCCCACCACGGTAATGATTTACCTGCCAAAAAATAATCCTCTGCACTTTTGCCAGAACCTTTTTTATCTCTTGAAACATATAACCCTATACTTAGTATAACAATACAGTATGTTATAAAAACAACAATGTCAATATTTTCCATAATTTGGTTTGATATTTAATTAAATTAATATTTATTAATGATATCAACTAGAATAATGGAACTTAATTTAATAATATGAATATAATTATAATAATATTTTCTTTTCTCTCAGTCTTAGCTAAGTCTTACCCTACAGGATCTGAATTAGAAGAACTCTTAAATAAAATAAGTTTACCTGATGGTTTTAAAATTGATATATACGCAAGTGATGTAGAGAATGCTAGGTCAATGACAATAAGCCCATCAGGAACAGTTTTTGTTGGTAATAGAAAAGCAGATAATGTCTTTGCTCTTATGGATAATGATAAAGACGGAAAGGTTGATAAAAAATATTTAATTACTGATAAATTAACAAATATGCCAAATGGAGTTGTCTTCCACAATGGTGACTTATATGTTGCCGAGGTTAATAAAATTTGGTTATTTAAAGATGTTGAGAAGAATCTAGAAAAAATAGATGATGTCGGTTATTATCCAGAAGAACCTATACTAATTTCTGATAAATTTCCCTCAGATAAGCATCATGGATGGAAATATATTTCTATTGGTCCTGATAATAAGCTTTATGTTCCTGTCGGTGCCCCATGTAATATCTGCGAGAGTAAAGATGAAATATATTCCACAATCACTAGAATGGATCTTGACGGAAAAAATCAAGAAATTTATGCTAGAGGAGTAAGAAATACTGTAGGTTTCACTTGGCATCCAGAAACTGGTGAAATGTGGTTTACTGATAATGGAAGAGATATGCTAGGAGATAACTATCCTCCTTGTGAACTTAATAGAGTTCAGGTCTCTGGAAAGCATTATGGGTACCCTTATTGTCACGGAAGTGATATTTCTGACCCTGAATTTGGATCAAAGTATCCATGTGATGATTTTGTTAAGCCGGTACAAAACTTAGGACCGCACGTTGCGCCTTTAGGCGTAAAGTTTTATGATGGTAATATGTTCCCAGATGAATATAAAGGAGATATTTTTATTGCTGAGCACGGTTCATGGAATAGGACAAAGAAAATAGGTTACAGGATAACAAGAGTAAAAATTGAAAATAATAAGTCACTTGGATACGAACCATTTATTGATGGTTGGCTTGAAAAAGAGAAAAATGATGCCTGGGGTAGACCAGTAGATATAATCTTCCTAGACGACGGGAGTATGTTAATTTCTGATGATTATGCAAATGTTATTTATAGGGTAACTTATGAAGGATAGATCAAACTATATTAACTTCTTCCTCAAGCATAATTCCAAATTTTTTATATACATCATCTTTAATTGTATTTGATAATTTTAATATGTTCCCTCCACTTTCCGAAGAATGATTTATTAGAACTAATGCGTGCTTATCATAAACACCCACTAAACCATCACTAAAACCTTTCCAGCCTGCTTTTTCTATAAGCCAAGCGGCAGGTACTTTATACATCTTACCAGGTACTTCAAAATATTTAAAATCAATATTATTAGATTTTATTTCTTCTAATTTTAACTTATCAATTTCAGGATTTTTAAAAAAACTCCCAGCATTACCTTTAGAACTAGGGTCAGGGAGTTTACTGCTTCTAATTTTAATAATTTCTTCTCTTAGTTTAGATATTGTGAGCTTAGATTTATCAAATTTTTCAAGGTCTTTATACGATAGATTAAATTTTGAATTTTTATAAAGTCTAAACTCTACTGATGTAATAAACAACTTATTCTTTAGCCTCTTCTTAAATAAACTATCTCTGTATCTAAATTCACACTCTTCATTAGTGTAATTAACTAATTCATTTGAAGATAGGTCAATACCAGTTACATTTTCAACAAAATCTTTTATTTCAACACCATATGCTCCAATATTCTGAATAGGGGCAGCTCCGACAGATCCAGGTATGAGAGATAAATTTTCTATACCGAAGTAATTAGATTTAACACAAAACTCAACAAATTCATCCCAGTTCTCTCCTGATCCAACTTTTAATATTACTGAATCATCAGCCTCTTTTTTTATTTCAATGCCTTTAATTTGACTGTGTAAAATGATTCCTTCATAGTCTTTGGTAAATAATGTATTTGACCCCTCTCCTAATATTTGAATTTTACTTTTGTCAATACTATTTGAATTTAAAAAATTTATTAAATCGGCAGCTTTATCGATTATTAATAGACTTTTAGTTTTATGAACCACTCCAAAAGAGTTCATATTTTCTAGGGATATATTTTCTTTTTCCAGCATCTAAGAAATATTTGTAAATACTTGTTGGACATCATCATCATCATCTAACTTATCAAGCATTTTCTCAATATCAATCAAATTTTCTTCAGAAAATTCTATTGGGTTAGTAGGAATTCTTTTTAGTAAAGACTTAGAAGGTTTTATTTCAAGTTTTGCCAAACCCTTGTTAATATTGCCATAGGATAAGTAGTCTCCATAAATAATTATTTCTTCATCGTTAACCTCTAAATCTTCAAGTCCATAATCTATCATCTCCAATTCAATCTCTTCAAAATTCACATCACTCTTTTTAATATTAAATACCGCCTTTCTATTAAACATGAAGTCAAGGGATCCGGGAGTAACTAAATTGCCATCAGACTTATTAAAATATGATTTTACATTGGCTGTTGTCCTGATAACATTATCGCTTGCTGTCTCAACAATTACTAGAACACCATGAGGTCCTTTTCCTTCAAACGTTACCTCTTTAAAATCTTTTAGTTCTTTATCACTAGCTCTTTTAATAGCAGATTCTATGTTATCCTTTGGCATATTTTCAGCTTTCGCATTTTGAATAGCTGCCCTTAATTTAAAATTCATTTCAGGATCAGAACCTCCTTCCTTAGCTGCTAATGTTATTGCCTTAGAGAGTTTAGGAAAGACTTTAGACATTTTATCCCACCTTTTTTCTTTGGCAGCCCTCCTATATTCAAATGCTCTTCCCATAGTTAGAATCTTTGAAATTTAAAATATTTAACATATTAACTAAATTACAAAATATAGAATTAATTAGTCTATTATAAAACCTAAGTTTAATTTTACGAATGGAAGAGAAAATTTTAATTCTTGACTTTGGTTCTCAATACACTCAGCTTATTGCAAGAAGGGTAAGGGAATTAAATATTTATTGTGAAATTTATCCATATAACAACCCCCCTAATCAAGAAAAGAATTATATGGGTCTTATACTATCTGGTAGTCCTTTTTCAGTTCATGATGATAAAGCTCCCAGTATTGACTTAAATGATTATAAAGGCATTCCTATCCTTGGTATTTGTTATGGTGCTCAAATGGTCGCTAGTAAAAATGGTTGTAGAGTTCTAAAATCTAAAATTAGAGAGTACGGAAGAGCTAAGTTGACTTATGTAGATCATCAAAACTTAATAATGGAAGATGTAAAAATTGACTCAGATGTTTGGATGAGTCATGGAGATTCTATCCAGAATGATCCAGAAAAATTAGATATAATAGCTAGTACAGATGATGTAGAAGTGGCATCATACCATATCAGAGAACTTAACTTTTATGGTCTACAGTTTCATCCTGAAGTAACTCACTCGCAGGAGGGCAAGAAAGTTATAAAAAATTTTGCTTTAAAGATTTGTGGTTGTAAACAATCATGGACACCAGATTTATTTATTGAGCAGACGGTGAACGACTTAAGAGATAAGTTAGGTTCAGACAAGGTAATTTTAGGACTTTCTGGTGGAGTAGATTCAAGTGTTGCAGCATTTATAATTAATAAAGCCATTGGAAAAAATCTATTTTGTGTTTTTGTTGATAATGGATTACTCAGAAAAAATGAATTTAAAAAAGTCTTGAATTCTTATAATGATTTGGGTCTAAATGTTATAGGAGTTGACTCTAAAGAGGTCTTCTATAAAGACTTAAAAGGAAAAAGTGATCCAGAAGTTAAAAGAAAGTCTATTGGTAAAAATTTTATTAGAATTTTTGAAGAGGAAGCTAAAAAAATTGGAGAAATAAGTTGGTTAGCACAAGGCACTATATACCCTGATGTGATAGAATCTATATCAGTAAAAGGTCCTTCTGCAACAATTAAATCACATCATAATGTTGGAGGCTTGCCTGAAAAAATGAATTTAAAAGTGGTTGAGCCTTTAAACCTTCTATTTAAAGATGAGGTTAGAAAAGTAGGAAGATCTCTTAATATTCCAGATTCAATACTAGACAGACATCCTTTTCCAGGACCTGGTCTAGGAATTAGAATTTTAGGTGAGGTGGATAAAGAAAAGGTAGATCTTCTCCAAGATGCAGACGATATATTTATTTCCTCTTTGAGAGAGAGCGGATTGTATAAAGAAGTATGGCAAGCTGCTACAATACTTCTTCCGGTAAAATCTGTTGGAGTAATGGGAGATGAAAGAACTTACGAATATACAGTAGTCCTTCGGGCTGTTACAAGCTTAGATGGTATGACAGCAGATTGGTCAAGGTTACCAGATGAATTTTTAGCTGATGTATCAAATAAAATAATTAACCGTGTTAGGGGAATAAATAGAGTAGTTTATGATATTTCATCAAAACCACCAGCAACTATTGAATGGGAGTAGATATGAAAAAAATTATTATTATAACCATACTATTAATTGTCTCTAATAATTTAATATCTCAATCACCCTATTCTAATTTCCTTTCCTATAAAAAGCTTTTTAACGAAAAAAAATATTCTGAACTTATTAATAAAAAATTATCTATTAAAAAATCAGATCAGTTCTATCCATATATTGAGTTTTACAGATCTGTAAGTCTCTATAAGATTAATAAAAAAAAAGAATCACTTGACCTTTTTAAAGAGTTAATTAAAGATTATTCTGAATGGACACAAATAGAGGAAGTACTTTATTGGGCTATAATAATTGAGTTAGAACTTAATAATATTGATAATGCATTAGACTATTTTTCTAAGATAAAAGATAATATTATTTCTGATAATCTCTATAAATATTTTGACCCTGAAATTAATAAAATCTCTTCATTTACAACTTTAAAAAACTGGCGTGAAAAGTACCCTAGAAATTTAGTTGTAGCTAAATACTATGGTAGAAAGCTTCTGAAAGAATATCTTGATGATGACGCACTGGATGAAATTAAAAATCTCCTAGAGATAATCCCAAAAAAAGATTTATTTCTATCTGAGAATAGAAAATTTACTGTTTCGGTTCTCTTGCCGTTTATGTATTCGGGTGATAATAATAATTTTTTTAAAAATAATTCTTTTGTATTAGATCTTTACTCTGGAATAAAATATGCTTATCAAAACCTTGGTATTGAATCTGAAAATATAATTTTTAAGTCGTTTGATACAAAAAGAGATCTAGATGTAGTTAGACAAATTATTAGTTCTGGTGAGTTAGATAATACAGATTTAATCATTGGACCTCTTTATGGGAAACCAATTGAGATAATCAAACAATTCTGTTTGGAAAACAAAATTTTAATGATTAATCCTCTCTCCAGTAATTCAATAATAATAAAGGATAATAATTACTCTCTGCTTTTTCAGCCCTCACTAGAAACAATTGCATCAAGTGCTGCCATGTATGCAACAACAAACTATAATTCTAACAAGAATGTCATAATTTTTTATGAGAATAATTTTCAAGATTCTTTAATTGCATATAACTATCAAAAACATATTGAGAGAGATAGCTTCAAAGTAATATATTCTAAGTCAGTTTCATTAGAAGATTCTAGGTTAATATTAGACTCTCTATCAAGTACATATGAAGAGATTTTAAATGATTCTATTTATGATACCTTAAAAAATATCTCTGAATTAGTCATAAAAGATGGTAGGGGTATTGAAGACTTAGATACCACATATAAATATCTAGATAAGTTTTATATTGAAAATGATAGTATTGGACACGTATTTGTCTCCTCTAAAAATTCATTATTTGCATCTAATATTGTAAGTGCAGTAGATATAAGAGAAGACACAATTCCTGTATTAGGGTTCGATCAGTGGTTAGATTATAATGTAATTGCAGTTGACCAATTTGAAAACCTTAAAATTTCTTTGGTGAGTCCATCTTATCATTACAGAGGTAGTGAGAACTATATTAATATGCAAAATTTTTTCATTAATGAAACGGGAAGGAAATTAACAATGAATTTCATATACGGTGTTGAGTTAATGAATATGATAATGAAGATCAATTCTGATTATGGTGATTTTTTTCAGTTTGGCATAAGAAATGAAAGTCTTATAGAGGGTGTAATTAGTAATGGATCATATTTTGGACAGTTTAATGACAACCAGATTGTTCCAATAATAATGATAAAAAACTCAGAAATTAAACTAGAAAATTAATCAACTTTAAATTCTAATCTCATCTGGTAAGGATCAAACTTTTTTCCATTAATTAAACTTTTAATAAGCCAATTGTCTAATTGTTTTATTTCAATTATTGATTTGCTCATTTCCAGAGAGCTGATTATTTTTTCAATATCCGTCTTTTGTTTTGGATATTCTACAATCTGATATTTTTCAACTTCTCCTAAGTCAGATGCAATTTTAATTGCATCTTCAAGGGATCCAATAACATCAACCAAGTTTAGTTCTTTACTTTCTTGTCCATAATATACTTTACCTCTTCCAAGTAAGTCAACTTCCTCGGTTGTCATATTTCTACCTTTGGAAACCACATCAAGAAAGTCATCATAGAAATAGTTAACTCCTCTTTGTATAAGGTTTTTCTCATTATTTGATAAAGGCCTTGCCAAGTCTATTTCACCAATGTTTTCATTAGTTTTTATGTAATCACTTTTAATCTTAATTTTTTCACTAATCAATTCTGATAAATCAGGGAATATGGCAAATACACCAATAGAACCCACTATTGATCCCTCAGAAGCTATTAAAGTATCGGAAGGCATAGACATATAATAAGCTGCAGATGCACACACATCAGACATGTAGGTTATAACAGGTTTTTCTTTTTGTAGTAATTCAATTTCTCTTGTAATTAGATCAGAGGCGTATGCACTTCCTCCTCCAGAATTAAAATAAAGAATCACTGATTTTATATTTTTATTTTTTTTAATTTTTTTAATATTATTAATTATAGTTTCAGAAAAAATTCCTTCATCTCCATAACCAGGTAAAACATCACCTACTAGATATAAAATAGCTACTTTGTTTTTGTTATATCTATTTACTTTTTCTAAAGAATTTAGATACTTAAGCAATTTTATTTTCTTGTAAGAGCTATCAACTTCATTTTTTAAATAATCCGTCATTTGATCTTCATACATTATGCTATCAATAAGATTGTTTTCATATGCATCTGAAGCCAATTCAGTTTGGTAGTTATCAATCATATACATCAGCATATCTTCTTTTATATTTCTAGATTCTGATATATTATCAAGATAATTTCCCATTCTATAGTCAAGAAGATTCATGTATTGTTTTTTGTTTTCTTTACTGAAATTATCTCTCACAAAAGGTTCTGCAGCACCCTTAAACTCTCCTGCTCTAAATAATTCTACATTTACCCCAATCTCATCAAACAGGCTCTTATAAAAGAAAGTTCCTATTCCAAATCCACTTACTGATACAAAACCTGGAGGAGAAATGGCATTGAAGTTTGATATTGATGAGATATAATATGATGCCTTAGATTGAATATTAGAGAATGAGTAAATCGGTTTATCTTTTTTAAAACCTTCAAGTATTGAACGTACTTTCTCAACTTTATTAAAGCTTAATGATACATTTTCAACATTCAGATATATTCCTTTTATCTTATCATCATTTTTAGCAGATTCTATTACTCTTTCAAATGTTTGAAGACTTATTTTTTGTTCAAGATCCGAATTGTCTATAAGAGGAAGTGGTAGTGGGATATCATTTAAATTAAAATTAAGATCGGATGGTTTTGTGTCTCTATCTCCTATTATACTTAGGTTATTGATATGAAGAAGAGAATTTTCTTCTACATTAATAACTTCTTCTTGCTCACCTGAAAAGAGAGCTGATAGAAAACTAAATGTTATTATGATAATAAATAATCCCAGAAAAAATGAGATTATCCCTTTTATTGTACTTTTTAATATTTCTTTGATAAAGTTCATTACTTATAAATTTAAATTTCTTGCTTTCTCTAAGTCACTTTTAGTATCTATACTGAAACTGTCGTAATCAGTAGAATTAAGCTTTATTTTAAAACCATTCTCTAACCACCTTAACTGCTCCAGAGACTCACTTATCTCATGTGGTGTAGGCTGTAAATGTACTATTTTTTTAAGAATTGAAGGTTTGTATGAATATATACAGATATGTCTATTATATAAACTAGTATTTCCATATGGTATAAGAGATCTTGAGAAATATAATGCTTCGTTATTTATGTTTTTTACAACTTTCATTACTGAATTTTTATTTAAATCATCTGAAAATTTTTCCTGTTTGATGAGAGTGCAGATACCGTTCGGTTCTTTACATATTTTTATTAGATCTTCAATTTGTTCTGATTTGATAAATGGCTCATCTCCTTGTATATTTATTATGTAATCATATTCTCTATCTATTTTTTTATAGGCCTCATATACTCTTTCTGTTCCATTAATTGGTTTATCAGATGTTTTTATAACGTCTCCATTAAACCCCTTTACGTGATCAATTATTTCGTCGTTAGGTGTGGCAATAATGAGGTCGTTTACCTTTTCACATCTGATTGCAGATTCATATACTCTCTGAATCATAGATTTACCATTAATATCTTTCAATGGTTTGCCAGGAAGGCGCTTTGACTCCATTCTAGATGGGATTATGCCTAATATTTTCATTCTAAACTTTTCTGACTTTTAATGCTGAGCCTTCGTTACCTATAACTTTAATCTTAGAATTCTTCTCAACAAATCCATCAGAAGAAGTTGCATCATAAATAGAATCATCTATAATCACTTTTCCACTAGGTCTTAAAATAGTAAATGATTTTCCAATTTTTCCCACAATCTCTTTGGGATAATTATTAGAGATATATCCTTTTTTTGAATCTTGAGTTTCTTCTAAAGCTATTTTTTTAAAAGCATCTGTGTCAGTAAGTTTTATGCCACCAAAAAGGATAATAATTCCTAATAAAAATATAGATATTAAAACAGATAGGCTTGCACTAACTATGTCACTAGAGACTACAAAAGTAAAATCAAATAGGTCGTTGTTTAGCATTATAAGAATCAGAGAACTAATAGACGTAAATAATCCTAATAACCCAAATACACCGAATCCAGGTATAATAAATACTTCTACTGCTATCAATATAATTCCAAAAAACAGAAGAATTATTTCCCAATTTTCTGCTACTCCATTAAGGTAATAAGGGATTAGGTACAATAGTAGTGCGGTAATCGATGCAATGATAGGAAAGCCAACACCCGGAGTCTGTAATTCAAAATAAAGTCCTCCAAAAATAAGAAGTAATAATATTCCACTAACAAAAGGATTCAAAAATAGTGAAATGATATTTTCTGTTGAGCCTAAGCTGAACTTCGAAATTTCATAATCTTCGATATTTTGTCTCTCAAGTATCTCCTCAACCGAGTTTAATTCTGCGTCACAGAATCCAAATTTAATAGCCTCATTAGTTGAGAAAGTTATTACTTTTCCCTCTTGAGATACGCTGTCAACTTGGAGGTCTTCATCTACCATACCCTCAGCAATTTTTGGGTCTCTTCCCTTTGCTTCAGCTGTTGATCTCATTATCGATCTCATATATGATTGGTATTTGTCTGGTGCTTGTTCGCCATCGCCTGTTACTACTGTTGCAGCACCAATACTTGCACCACTACTCATATATATGCTATCACAAGCTATTGATATTAAAGCACCAGCGGATGCAGCATCCTTATTAATCCAAACATATATGGGTTTGTCATAATCTAGGATTCTTGTCCTAATATCATCAGCATCATTTACAGCTCCTCCATAAGTATCCATTTCAATGATAATAATATCATATTGATTTTTTTTACCTTCTTCTAGGAGAAGTTTTGTATATCGATTAGTTCTTGGATCAATATTTGCTTTTATTTCTCCTAATAAAATCTTCTTCTTTTCTGACTCTGCCTCACATATTAGTATAGGTGCTATGAATAATATAAAAAGCTTAAATATATTTGAATACATTTATTTAAAAATTTATGAATATAAAGTTATTAAAAAAAGGTTTAATTTTTTTTCTTATTTTTCTAAATGGTAAACTTTCTTACGCACAGGAATATCATATTGTAAAAAAAGGAGAGACTTTATTTTCAATTTCTAAATTACACGAACTTCCTATAGATACATTGACATCTATTAATGATTTAATAAATAATAGTTTATCTATTGGACAAAAACTTTTAATTCAGAGGAAAGTAATCCAGGTCGAAGATAAATCTGAAAAAAATAAATCTATTACAATTGTAGAGGAAGGCTTTGCATCTAGTATTGGGGAAGAGTCATCGGGGGATAAATATTTAGCACTACATAAGTCAGCTAAAGTTGGTACAATCATCTTTGTAAAAAATCAGATGAATGAGAATATGGTAATAGTAAGAGTTATTGGAAAATTACCAGAAACTGGAGAAAATGATAAGGTAAATATTAAGCTTTCTCTTGCAGCATTTCAAAAGTTGAATGCAGTAGATAATATAATTCCTATAGAAATGACTTATGTTTATGAAGAAAAAAAAAATTAGTGTTGTAATTAAGAATTTTAGTTTTATATTGCGAGCTAATTATATAAAATATGAGTACAGGTAAAGTAAAATTTTTCAATCCAACTAAAGGTTACGGTTTCATAGTAGAAGACGGATCTGAAGTTGAACATTTTGTTCATTCAACTGGTCTTATCGATCAAATTGACGAGGGAGATTCTGTTGAATTCGAATTAGTAGAAGGAAAAAAAGGTAAGATTGCTGGGAACGTTAAGAAAATTTCTTAAGTAAATTTTTCACCCCATTTTTCAGGATCTATTCTCCATTCTCTGAGACTATCAGCGTCCGCATTGTTTATATATTTATTCTCTAATGCTACGCTAATTAAGTCATCATAATTAAATAGACTTTCTGATTTACATTTCGTTTTTTCAAAGTTTTCTAAGGATATATTAAATCCGTAAGAAAATATTGAGATAACACATAATATATCAGCATTTCTCTCTCTCAGTGCCTCAACTGCTTTGATAGAACTTCCGCCTGTCGATATTAGGTCTTCAATTAGAATTATTTTTTTATTTTCGTCAAGCTTCCCTTCAATCATATTTTTCATTCCGTGAGACTTAGGTTTAGACCTAACATAAACGAAAGGTTTTTGTAAATTATCAGCAACCAAAGCACCTTGTGGAATACCTGCAGTAGCAACACCCGCAATCACATCAACATTTTTATATTCTTTTTTAATTAAGGTAGATAAATGTTCTTTAATCTCTGACCTAATATTAGGATATGATAAAGAGACTCTATTATCAAAATATATAGGAGATTTCCATCCAGAAGCCCATGTGAAAGGCTTCTTAGTTTGTATTTTAATTGAATTAATTTTTAATAATTCATATAATAGTTCATAAGATTCCATATAAAACAAAACTAAGCTTTAATTTAGTATTATATAAAAAGTTTTTAATAATATAATGAAAACCATTTTTGTAAATGACATCCCAATTAGTTTTAAAAAACTTAATAATTTAAGGTTCAGAAAAGAAGATTTTGACACACATGTCGATGGCTCATCAGGAATTGTTCCATTAAAGTTATTTTCAAGAGTATTAATATATGATTCTACTATAGAAACTATAGTTGATCTCTTAAAGAAAATGACAAAAAAAAAATTTAAAAAAATTTACTCTATTACAATTACATTAAAACATTATAAAAATGTTTTAAGGGAAGTAAAGAAAATGTTTAAGGTAGTAAAAGCTGGAGGTGGTGTAGTTAAAAATGAGGATGGAAAAATTCTTTTTATATATAGACTTAAGAAATGGGATTTACCTAAGGGCAAGAAGGAGAAAGGCGAATCAATTAGAGAATGTGCTAAGAGAGAAGTTGAGGAGGAGACAATGGTTAAGGTTGAATGTTATCAAAAAATAATATCAACTTGGCATACTTACACAAAAAATAAAAAGTTTATACTTAAAAAAACTTCTTGGTTTATTATGAAATCCTTAGATGATTCTAAGATGAAGCCTCAAAAAAAGGAGAAAATAGAAAAAGTTGAGTGGATGAGAGAGGATGCTATTAAAGAAATTCTATTAAATTCTTACAGAACATTAAATCACCTAATGAATAGGTACAATAAAATTACCTTAGAATAAAATTATATTTCAGATAAAGCCTTAATAGTTTTATCAATTTCATATGACTGATTATAAACAGAAATCCCTAACCTTGTAACGCCTCCCTTTTTTTCTAGTCCTAATTTTTGAATTGCTTTAAGAGCATAAAAATGACCATCCCAAGCACATATGTTATGTCTAGCTAATTCTCTACATATTTCATTTGCTGATTTAGATTTATGAATAAAGGATACTGTAGGTGTCCTCTTCCTTGAAGAGAAATCAGGGCCAATAATTTGAATATTTTTTAATTTATTAAGCCCTTCAAATAGTTGTGATGCTAGGGTGAATTCATGATGACTTAATTTTTTATAGGAATCGATAATTTTCTCTCTATAGTTAGTGCCTATTCCTAGTTCGGATATGAAATCAATTGCTTTTGAAACACCGTGACATGCTGCATGATTTAGTGTACCTGTTTCTATTCTATAAGGAGCATTTTGATCTTGAACAATTAGTCTGTCAGTATCTAATTTATCTAAAAGTCCAGGTCTAGAATATAAAAAACTCATATGGGGCCCATAAAATTTATATGCTGAACACAATAAAAAGTCACAATCTAATTTTTTTACATCTATTGAAAAATGTGGAGCATAATGAACCGCATCAAGAAGAAACAAACATTTATATTTTATGACTATATCTCTAATTCTGTCAATTTTATTCATTGTTCCTAATGCATTAGAGGACATACCCACAGCTACCATTACTGTCTTATCATTAATTTTTTTAGAGAAGTCATCATAATCAAGCTCACCATTTGGCATCAACTCAATTTCAATTATTTTTACTCCAATATCTTCAAGTGTTTTCCAGGGCCCTCTATTTGCCTCGTGGTCTAATTCTGATATTATTAATTCATCACCTTCATTAAATATTTTTGATAGGCACCTAGCTAGACTAAAGTTTAGACTTGTCATATTCTGACCTATTGAAATGCATTTCCCGTCTTCGGCACCTAGAAGAGAAGCAGCTTTAGATCTCAATTCTCCCATAATTCTATCAGTCTCTATACTGGTAATAAATTCTCCATGAGTATTTGCGTTATATTTTTTATAATAATTAGATATACCATTTATTACATTTGATGGAACTTGAGTTCCTCCAGGCCCGTCTAAGTATATTATATCATTTCCATTAGAATCTTTTAAATTTAATGACGGAAATTTTTCTCTAATTTTATTTATATCTAGCATAATACTTTTGGTAAAAATATATTGGAATTGATATCGAAAGTAATAATAACCCTAAAAGTATTGAGTCATAACCAACACCAATTATCATCCAAATCAAAAATAAAAATACAGGTATTGATATAAAATTAGTTCTCAAGTATTTTTTATTTTTAAAAATCAATACTATTTCTCCAATAGTAAGTAATAAGTAAAGTATTAGTGTGCAAAATGTTGATGTTAAAATTAAATAAGTAAATATATTAGATAAGTCTTTCGAGTAGTTCATTGATATCAAGCTAACTACAATAATATTTGAAATTATTAAACCGGAGATAGGTACTTTATTAGAGTTTTCTTTTGAAAACACCTCTGGAAATAAATTATTCTTTGATAGATTTTTTGGTAACTCGATCTGAAGAAGTGTCCAACCATTAAGGCATCCAAGTGCAGAAACTATAGCAAAAAATGCCATAATGTACCTCGCGTAGTCACCGAAAATAACTCCCCCTGCATCAGCGAAAGGGGCATTGGAGTCTTGAATCTGTTCAGGAGATAAGATCCCTATAAGAGCTATCGTTGAAAGTATATAAAGTATAAAGGTAAAACCGACACCATAAGAGGTTGCTTTTGATACATTTTCAATTGGATTTTTTATCTTATCTTCAGGTACAGTTGCTGACTCTATTCCAAGAAAAGCAAAAAAAGTTAATGTGGTACTTATAGTTATAGCCTTAAAATCTGTCTCAGTTGAAATATTTAATGGAAAAAAATTTTCTATATTGAAAAATAAAAATCCAATTATTACAGTCAGTATAAGTGGTATTATTTTGATTACTGTTGTATAAAATTGAAAATTACCAATCCCTCTTATTCCTTTATATCCAATTATTGATATAATAAAAATTATAAATATTGAAAATGATATATTATAATATTGATTTGCTAATTCAGGAATAAAAACAGTTGAGTAACTGGTAACGGCAATGGCAAGACTAGCATTCAAAAGAAGTATTGAAACCCAATATCCCCAGACTACAACAAATGCAATAAATTCACCAAAAAAGATGTTAGTATAAGTAAAAGGACCACTCTCACCTGGATATTTTTTTGATAACTTTTTAAAAATCTTAGCTAATGCAATCGCTATTAAACCTGAAATTATCCAACCAAATATACTTATGGATCCATACTCAGAAAGAGAAATAGGCAACATGAAAATTCCAGCACCAATCATGTTACCTATGACAAGTGTAATTGATTCCCTAAATTCTATTTTATTATCTATATTGTGCACACGTATTACAATATAATGTTTTTAAATGAGTAGGAGTGACTTTTTTTTAGGTATTGATCTTGGAAGCTCATCTGTAAAAACATCCATATTTGATAGCAAATCAGGAAAATCTATTGATTCTTTTACGTACCCAGATTCTGAAATGGAAATAATATCTGAGCAGGATGGATGGGCTGAACAGGACCCAAATTATTGGTGGAAATGTATCTCTCATACTTTTGATCATCTAAGAGAAAGAAATGATTTTAAATCTATCAGAGCTATAGGAGTTTCATATCAAATGCATGGTTTAGTTGTTGTAGATAAAAAATATAATCCTATACATAATGCAATAATTTGGTGTGATTCAAGAGCAGTTGAAACTGGCCTGAAAGCCAAGGCTGAAATGAATAATGATATTTTTGAAATAAAAACACTTAATCCTCCAGGAAATTTTACTGCCTCAAAACTGAAGTGGTTACAAGATAACAAACAAGACATATATGATAAAATTCATAAAATAATGTTGCCTGGTGATTTTATAGTCTATAAACTAACTAACAATTTGACTACAACGCCAATGGGATTATCAGAAGGTATTATGTGGGATTTTCAATCGGGGATGGTAAGTGAAGATATTCTCAACCATTATAATATTAAAGATACATTAATACCTGAAGTAGTAGATTCTATTGGAGATCAAGGTGCAGTTTCTGATGACATTATAGAGAGATTCGGTTTCAGTAAGGATGTGAAAATAACATACAGAGCTGGAGACCAGCCAAATAATGCGTTTTCTTTAAATGTATTAGAACCTGGAGAGATTGCTGCTACAGCTGGAACCTCTGCTGTAATTTATTCAGTAACAGATAAAAACATTACTGATTTAAATAATAGAATTAACACATTTTTGCATTGTTTAAACTCAAAGGCATTTAAGAGAAATGGGCTTCTTCTATGTATTAATGGATCAGGTATTGCCTATTCATGGATTAAATCCATGCTCAAAGAAAAGTCATATGAGGAGATGGATATTAAGTCTGAAAAAATAGATAGTCCTGAAGGCATAAAATTCTATCCTTTTGGTAATGGTTCTGAGAGATTATTTGGTAATAAAAAAATTGATTCACACTTATTAGGTTTTGATTTTAATAAACATAATAATAATCATATAATAAGGTCAGTCTTGGAAGGAATTTCATTTTCTCTGTGTTACAGTATTGAATTATTAAGAGATTTTGGTGTTAATGTTGAGACAGTTAAAGTTGGTAGAGCCAATTTATTTTTAAGTAAAATATTCAGGGAATCTTTTATAAATGCTGCGAATGTTAAACTTCAAATGTTTGATACAAATGGAGCTGAGGGAGCAGCAAGAGGGGCAGCACTCGGTTCTGGTTATTTCAAAGAACCTAGAAAAGCATTTGAAAGCCTCAAAATAATATCTGAAGAAATACCAAACGGAGAAAACACTTACTTAGATAGGTATAAAGATTGGAAAAACTTTTTAAATAAATTAAATTAAGCATCATGGGAATTATAGTTGGTCAAAAAGAATATTTTAAGGGAGTTAATGAAATCAAATATGAGGGTATGAAGTCGGATAACCCTCTTTGTTACAGGTATTATGATAAGGATAAGATCGTTCTTGGAAAGAAAATGAGTGAGCATTTTAAATTTGCAGTTGCTTATTGGCACTCATTTGTAAATACAGGAAATGATCCTTTTGGAGCAGGAACAAAAATTTTCCCTTGGTCTTCCTCATCTGATGTAATTCAGAGATCATACGACAAGATGGATGCATCTTTTGAATTTATTTCAAAACTGGGTCTTGAGTATTTTTGTTTTCATGATTTTGATTTGGTAGAAGAATCAGAATCATTTAATGAATCTGAAAAGAGATTATCAAAAATTGTAGAATACGGTAAAAAAAAGCTAGTATCAAGCAATATTAAAGTGCTTTGGGGAACTGCAAATCTATTTTCAAATCCTAGGTATATGAATGGAGCAGCGACAAATCCTAACTTTGATGTTGTTTCGTACGCAGGAGCCCAAGTTAAGAATGCAATAGATGCAACTATAGAACTTGGTGGAGAGAATTATGTTTTCTGGGGAGGTAGAGAAGGGTATATGTCGCTAATAAATACAGACATGAAAAAGGAGTTAGATAACTTGGCTAGATTTCTTCACTTAGCAAAAGATTATGGCAGATCTAATGGCTTTAAAGGATGGTATTTCATTGAACCTAAACCAATGGAACCTTCAAAACATCAATATGATTTTGACGCTGCTACAGTTGTTGGATTTTTAGAACATTATGGTTTAGATAAAGATTTTAAATTAAATATTGAGGTGAATCATGCAACTCTTGCTAGTCATACATTTGATCATGAGCTCCAAGTGGCAGCAAATGCTGGTATGCTGGGCAGTATTGATGCAAATAGGGGTGATTACCAAAATGGTTGGGATACTGATCAATTTCCTAATAATATTTATGAAATTATTGAAGCATTGATTGTGATAAATAGATCTGGAGGTTTACAAGGTGGTGGAATTAATTTCGATGCAAAAACAAGAAGAAACTCAACTGATCTTAATGATTTATTTTACTCTCATATTGGAGGAATTGACTTATTTGCAAGAGCACTCTTAATAACTGAAAAAATATTTAATGAATCTGAATTTTTGAAATTATGTGAGGAAAGATATTCTTCTTTTGATAGTGGTAAGGGTAATCTGTTTACTCAGAATAAGCTTTCTCTAGATGATTTATATAGACACGCTAAAAAAATTGATGAGCCAGAAATGATATCCGGTAAACAAGAGTATCTTGAAAATCTTATCAACAGATATATTTTTTAGAAATAACATATCCTTTTATAAAATCTTTTATTTTTTGTAACTGCGCAAATATAATTTACGTAAATAATCGTGTACAACAGTTTAGTTAGTTTGGTTTACAAAGCGCTTGTTATCTCAAGTGCTTTTTCTTTTTAATAGTTATAGTACCCTAAAATAAGATATATTATAGCAGAAGCTATGCCACATAATCCTGCGTAAGGAATTTGTGTCTTTACATGGTCTATATGATCACTTGCAGAGGCCATTGAAGAAACTACAGATGAATCTGATATTGGTGAACAATGATCTCCAAAAACTCCACCTCCTAAAGACGCAGCAATAGCCATAGAAGGGTTTATACCAAGTTCATTTGAAATTGGAATGGCAATTGCAATCATAATAGCAAATGTGCCCCAAGATGTCCCAGTAGAAAATGAAATGAAACAACTAGTAATGAAAAGTAAGAATGGAATTAATTCTGGGGAAATAATATTTTTTATTGAGTTAGATACATAAATACCTGTCCCAAGTTCATTACATAGATTACCAACGGCAAATGCTAAAAGAATAAGGATAGATAGCTGCATCATACCTGACATTCCTTTGATAAGGTAATTTATAGTCTCTCTCCCTGTCAATATCTTATTTGATATATAATATATTGAAGATATCAAAAGAGAAATAATTACTGAATAGAGAACTGAGGACGAGCCTGACGCATTCTTTATTATACCAAAAAAGGACTTATCCTCTAAATTTGGACTGTAACCTGTATAAAACAGCATTAATAACATTGATATTACCATTGTTACAAGTGGAATAAACATATTCAAAGAATTTATTTTGACTCCTTTTTTTGCTTTTAAAACAGTAATTTCCTCTGAGACCATAGGTGTTGACCCATCACTAAACTTAATACCTTTTCTTGCTCTAAGCTCCGCTTTTTTCATTGGGCCAAAGTCTTTACCAAATAAAATCATGTAGAACAATAACACAATAACTAAAATTGGATAAAAATTATATTTCATGGCACTTACTAGTTCTTGAAAAGGATATTCTAATCCTTGAGTAATAAGAAGACCCATTATAAATGCCCCCCACCCATTAAAAGGGATCAACAATTTTGATGGCGCAGAAGTTGAGTCAGCTATATAGGCAAGTTTTTCTCTTGATATTTTTAGTTTGTCAAATATGGGTCTGTAAATTGTGCCAACGGTAAGAGCTGAGATATTAGATTCAACAAATAAAGAGATTCCAGTAATCGAGGCAAAAATCTGAGCTTTTTTTCTACTACCTGATATTTTGTTTTCTGAAGTATTGAAATTATTTTTAACACTCTCGATAAACCCATCAACTCCTCCACTCACCTGAATAAAAGCTATTAAGGAACCAACTAAAAATGTGAAGATAATAACTCTAGTACTTCCTGGATCAGAAAAAACATTTACTATTCCTTCAACTGACAAAATAATTCCAGATAGAATATTAAAATTACCTACTATTAACCAACCCGAAAAAATTCCAATTAATAGGGAAACAATTACTTGTCTTGTTATAATTGCGAGTGATATTGCAATTAGTGGAGGTACTAAAGATAGAAATCCGTAACTTTCCATATGTCAATTATAGTTAAATTTGCATTCTAATAATCAATTAATGAAAAAACTTAGACTAATATTATTTATTTCATTATTTATATTCTCGTGTCAAAATGATGAAATAACTAGAGCCAAGCTAAATGATTTTTCAAAATTATTTACGGTTTCAAAAGATAACGTTGTAGAAATTGTTAGCAACTCAGAGTTTAATAATATTATAGGATATTTAGAACACGACATTTCAGTTTACACAATTACATATAACACAACGTATCAGGGAAAACAAATTATTGCTTCAGGTATGGTTGCATTTCCTGACACAGAAGAGGGTATGCCTATGCTTAATTTTAATCATGGAACGACATCTTTACATTCTGATGCTCCTACTGTAGACCTCTTACAATATAGTTTTTTTTCTAATGCAGCAAGTGCCGGATATATTTTAGTGATACCAGATTATCTGGGTTTCGGCTCATCTGAAGATATAGTCCACCCATACTATAGGTCAGATATTACTGGTCAGACGGTGGTTGATATGTTAATTGCTACAAAGGAATTAGCAAATTTAGAGGGCTATAATTATAATGGCGATGTATTTCTCTCAGGTTATTCAGAGGGTGGTTTTGCAACCATGGCAGCACATTATAACATTGAAAATAATAACTACTCAAATATTAATTTAGTAGCGTCTGCTCCTGCAGCTGGAGGATATGATATAACTGGTATGTTGAATTATTTTCTATCTCAAGAGACCTATCACGTGCCTTATTATATTGCATATGTTGCTATTGGTTATAAGACATCATACAACTGGGATATATCACTGAACACAATTTTTAATGAACCGTATGCCTCAAATATTCCAGAATATTTTAATGGAAAATTTTCAGGATCTCAGATAAATAATGTTTTAAATGATACTATAAGCTCATTTTTTAATGAAAAATTTTTAAATGAAACATATTCTAATAATGATTTTTCAATTTTTGTTGATGCCCTTGAAGATAATAGTCTTGATAACTGGACCCCAAGAAATAAGATGTTTATGTACCACGGTTCATCAGATATTACAGTTCCTTATCAAAATTCTGTTGATACGTACAATCGTTTTTTATCAAAAGTTTCTGATAAGTCAATTATTGAGTTTATTACATTAGATGGAAAAGATCATTCATCGGGATCTTTACCATATATTTTAGATATTTTTGAAAAGTTTAATGCCTTAAAATAGTGAAATACGTTTTATATTTTTTTAGCTTCTTACTTTTAAGCTGTAACGACGGCAAATTAGATAAATTATCCAAAAAGTATGCTGACCTAAAAACCATATACCTACCTGATTCTAGAGTGAATATTTTTGATATTAATTTTTCTAAGGTAGGAAACTCGATTTTAGTATCTGGTGAGACATCAATATTTGAAGCAAAAAATACACTTATTGAATATTTAAATCAAAACGGTCACGAGTATATTGATAGTATAAAATTATTGCCAAATTACAAGTATAGGTATGGAATTATAAATAACTCTGTTGGAAACTTAAGAGGAGCACCTTCTCATTCATCTGAACTTGTATCTCAGGCTGTTTTAGGAACAAAATTAAAAATTCTAAAAAGGGAAGGGGAGTGGTATTTAGTTCAAACTCCAGATGACTACATATCTTGGATAGATCACGGAGGGATCCATGTGATGGAAGAGTCAAGTTTTAATGATTACTTTAAATCATCCTATATTTTTACTGATACTTACGGGTTCTCATATACCGATGAACTTAAAAAAGATATCGTTTCTGATATTGTAATGGGTTCAAAGCTTAATGTAGTTGGTTTAAGAAATGATTTTTATGAAGTAAGTTATCCTGATGGCAGATTAGCTTTAATAGAAAAAAATAAATTATTGAAGGAGAATGGTTTTGATAAATATAAAAATGATAAAAATAATCTCTTAAAATATTCAAAAAAATTAATAGGTATTCCCTACCTGTGGGGAGGAACCTCAACTAAGGGTTTTGATTGCTCAGGTTTTACTAAGACTTTATACTCTATGAATGGATATGTAATTCCCAGAGATGCCTCTCAGCAAATTAATGAAGGTTTAACTATTGATTCATTAAGAGATTGGTCAAATCTCCAGGTAGGGGATTTGTTATTTTTTGGTTATGAGAGAGATGGGAGGACAAGGATTGATCATGTAGCTATGTGGGTCGGAGATAATAAGTTTGTTCAAGCATCAAAAAATGTGAGAATTAATTCTGTGGATGAAGAAAGTGAAGATTATGATAAGTACCATATGGAAAAGTATATAAAGTCAAAAAGGTACCTTGGTAATATAACAGATGGTATAAAGAATTTATAGTTTTTCTATATCTATAATCTTTTTGATAAAATTTTTGCTTGTAAAGTCTATGCCACTTGTAATTCTAAATTTTTCTTTCCCTTCTTTGTCAAAAATAATAGTTGTAGGTAGGCTATACGCATTAAAATAACTGAGGTCAGCATTTAATTTCAAGAATTCTAGGTCTATATCTCTTTTATCAATAAAATCTATAATTTTATCATGATCTTCATTGGAGATGGCAACTATCTTAACTTTCTTACCTTCATAACTTGATTTTGATTTCACTAAACTCTCAAACTCAGCTATACATGGTTTACACCAAGTCGCCCAAAGATTTAGTATTAGCACATTTTCTTTATATGAATCGAGAAAAACTTCATTCTTATCCATATCAACAAGTATAGGAACATAATCATTCTCAACCTTATTTTTAATTGTACATGATACAAGAAAAATAGATAGGATTGATAATAATAAATTATTTTTCATTTTTATTTATATTTGCTGTACAAATAAGTCATAAAAAAATGAAAAAAATAACATTACTAGTTCTATTTTTTGTTAGTAATATCTCTTTCTCACAGTCATTTCACGCAAATCTTAAGGCTACTGGTTTGACATGTGCTATGTGTTCATACTCAACACAAAGATCACTTGAAAAACTAGATTTCATTTCATCTATAACTCCTGACCTAGAGGAAACCTCATTTCTCCTTGAATTTAGAGATGATAAGTTTATTGATTTTGATTTGATACAAGAAAAAGTTGAAGACGCTGGTTTCTTTGTTGGTGAGATTGAAATTATTTTTTCTGATGAAGTTGTTGCTGAAAATGATCTCCACTCTGTATTCAACGGTAATTTATTCCACTTTTTTACTGAAAATAAATCTCAAACAAATACTTTTAAATTAGTCGATAAGAGCTTCATCCCAAAAGATGAGTTTAGTTTAATATCAGATAAAACGAACCATTCATGCTATATGACTGGAAAAAATATGGCAGATTGTTGTAAAAAACATGATAAATTAAAGTCTAATAAGATATTTCATTTAAAATCGGACATTTAATTTTTTTTCAAATAATGAAAATAAAATTAACTATAATATCTCTTTTATTAATTGCCAATGATTTATTCGGACAAGAACTCTATATAAATACTGAGCCTGCGAGTTTAATTCCAAAAGGAACAAAAGTAATAAGATTTCATTACCATAATATATTTTTAAATGAGACGAATGAACCGTCTTCACAATCCCCAGGCAGAGTATTTATTCCTTCTATTTCTTACGGAATATCAAAGAAAATTATGGTTAGTGCGAGCCTGCAAGTATCAAACAATCCATTTGATATTGAGCCCAACTCTGGTTTTAATGGCTTTAAGTTGTACTCAAAACAGAGGTTGATTTCAACAGATAAAAAAAATTATCACACACGTTTATCATCATTTATCAAATATGCTAATCACGGTAAGTGGAATTCCCCTAATTATAAATTCATTACCAATAATTATGATTTGGATTTCCAAGATTCCGGTGTAGAGGTAGGGTTAATAGTCACGCAATTGATCAATAAACTTGCTGTCTCTCTTACCTCAGGCCTTGCGGCTATATCAAATAAGACTTCTGATGGTAGTTATAATGATAAAAGTTTTAACACAATACATAACTCCATTTCAGCCGGATACTTACTCTTTCCAAGAAAATACAAATCCTATAAGCAAACAAATTTTAATATATATATAGAATATTTAACTAGTTCAATATTAAGTAAGTCCTATCCACTCAGATATGATAGATTTATGTCAACATTTGCTCCTGGAATTCAATTTATAATAATGTCAAGGTCAAGGTTAGATTTTAGTTACAAGATTAGGTGGAATGATAGGCCAAAAGAATTTGTTGTTAAGTTAACCTATATAATTTTCTGATTATTCCTCTATCAGATAAGTTCCGTCGTACACATTAAAGCCGTCTTCAGACCAGTAAGCTAGTTTTGGAGGGTTACCTTTCCTCTCTTTTATGGAGGCGCATCCAACTTCACCACTTTTACTTACTGCAACGATTTTGTCATTAAAATCTATATTTTTAGTCCCTCCGTTAATATCAACAATTCTCTTACATAGAGCCTCGCATGCTTCTTGCGGTGATTTCCCAGCTCTCATCTGCTCAACAACATAGAATGAACCACAAGTCCTGAGTATCTCTTCTCCTCTACCTGTAGCACCAGCGGCACCAACTTCATTATCAAGATATAAACCTGCTCCGATAATAGGTGAGTCACCAACTCTCCCTGGAATCTTATATGCCAAGCCACTTGTTGTAGTAATTCCAGCGACATCCCCCAAGGAATCAACTCCAAGGACATTTATGGTTCCTGTAATTCTCTTCTCATCATAATTATTATTTTCAGGAGGGAACCAGTCGTCACTGTCGGAAAGATTTTCTTTCCACCTGAGCCATATCTTTCTTGCTTTCTCAGTTAGTAGGTTCTCAACTTTGAAACCATGTGCAATAGCAAATTTTTGTGCTCCAGGGCCAACTATATGGATGTGATCAGTCCTTTCCATCACAAGCCTAGCGACAGAGCAAGGTGTCTTAATTCCTTCTATCGAAGCAACAGAACCACAATTATGCGTTGGCCCATACATGATAGATGCGTCAAGTTGTACAATCCCGTGTTCGTTAGGAAGACCACCATAACCTACTGAAGTATCTTCAGGGTCAAGTTCTGTTACGTTTGCTGACTTCTCTATAGCATCAAGTAATTTTCCTCCTGAGGATAAAATATCCCACCCTGGTCTTAAAACTTTTTCTCCCCACTGCTCTCCTCTGCTACATATTATTATGGGTTTATTTTTTTTTACTTCTTTTCCTTGGATCTGAGATGCTATAGGTAAAGCCGCTCCAACTGTCGATATTTTTTTTATAAATTTTCTTCTTGTAGTCATAATTTTATTTTTGATAATTTATTTACATATTCTTCTAAATATTCTTTTTTATTTTTCATTCTGTACTGCAACACCCACCTGGGATGCGGTAAAGTAATGAAATGATTAAAGAATTTATACTCTTTGTTAATCATTTCAAAAAATTTTTGATTTTTTCCTTTTCCAATCAGAACACAACATGTGTTATTACTAAATAATTTTTTTTGAGTTTCTATCCACTGGGTTATTTTTTTTCTCCATTTTTTTTCAAGGCTTCTGTCGTCATAATAATTTAAATTTTTTCCTTCTTTAGTGAATCCGTAAGGACAGATACTTGTTACCAAAAACTTTTCATAAAATAATTTTGCCCCCCCGTACATATCAATCATCTCATATATAAATGTTGAGCTTAATTCTTTTCTTATCACAAGCTTTGTGCTTATTCCACAAGATTTCTCAAGATGATAGGGGTCCGTAAATGGAATTCCAGTTAATCCTCCCCCAAGTCTGCCAGGATTAATTCCAAATAATAATATTCTTTTGTTTTCATCATTAAAGAATTTTTTATAAAATAGTTTAGTTACTCTAAGACTCTCCTTATTAGAGTAGGGGTCTAGTATTTCTATCTTTTTTGGTACTTTTTCGTATCTCAGATTAATGATAAAATCAATAAACTTTTCATTAATCATATTTCCATCACTAATTGGATTCCAATGTCTTTGAGAACCTCTCGAGGTGTTCTTCAGTCATAGTATCTACATCGAATTGTATGATTACGTTTTCCCATAACATTGAAATCTTGGCAGTTTTATTGTCGTTAGGATCAACTCGGTAAAATAATCTCTCAATGTTTGCTTCCCAGGTAACAGGTGCAACTTCAAATGAATGAGACATATCTTTTTTGAAACTTTTCATGTCCACTTTACCATCTTTGTAGTAGTCGTATGGAAAACCAACCGCTCCCTCTTTCCATAAACTTGGTGGCCTGTCCGCAATGTTTCTCAAGTTAAGGTTAACGACCCAATTTCCATCTTTTTTTGGTGTCATTCTGATGACATATTTTCCTGCTCTTAGTGTCTTGCCTGATACCGATACATCGGTAGAGAATGAGATTAATGTAGGGCTATTAGCTCCAGCCCTCCATTCTTCGTCGTAGGGAACTAATCCTCCAAAAACTTCCCTGCCTTTCATTCCCGGAGATGAGTAAGATACCGATATTTTTGTCATCCCAACATTCTGACTCACAAAGGCCTGGGGGCTGGGCACAGGACTCAGATAACTTGTAGCCTTCTGAGCAGATAGGTTTGAACTTAAAATGAAAATTGAAAATACTAGTGTTAATTTTTTTATCATGGCAGTTTAAATTATTAGATTTTTTTTAAATATAAAACTAAATTTTACTTAAGCTAAAAGTTCCTCTAAGTTTTTGCCACCATTTCTCAAAACTATTTGGCCTCTCAAAATTCCCATTGAGGATATATGGGTCTCTCTTGAACCTAGCATCTTCAAATTTATTTCCCTCTTTCCACCTAAGGTCTGGCCAACTATTACATATTGCACTAGAATTTGTTCTTGTGAGACAATCATTGTATTCTCCTCCATCTTCTAATTTGCTTTCCTCAGTAAAAGTTACCCAACCAAAAATATCTACAGAGCCTGTTACATTAAAAGTAGTGATAGAACTTTCATAAGTCGTAATTCCCATAAAATTACATCCATCAGAACCGGAAACAACTAATGAAAACTCATGTATACTGCCGTTTGCTGATCTTGGATTTGAATATATCGAACTGCCTCTCCACTCACCAATAAGTTCGGCAGCGACCTTCTCACAGTCCACTGTCTCCTGCTCAGAACATCTGTATGTACTGCTGGCAAGGATTATGAATAATAATTTAAGAAATTTCATCTAGCTTAATTACCAAAGAGGGGTGGGATAGACTCCAGAATCTACTAAATTTTTAATATTGTTTTTAACAAATTTTTTATCGTCTTGGTAAGTGACCCCAAACCAACTCTCAGATGTGTTCTCTACAAACACTTTTTCTTTTATGAGGTCATTTACAACGTCAGGTATAAGGAATTCATTTCTAGGATGATCTAGATTTTTAGAAAGAAATTCTTTGAAGTCACTTCTTAGTTTATAAAACACGTTTTTTTGAAATCCTATCAAGTTCATAGCTACTTGTGTTCCAAGTGGGAATTTGACTTCGTCATTATCGTATTTTCCAATAATAATATCATCAACTCTAGTGAGTTCATGTGTCTCTCTTATACCGGTTAAGGTACTTGCATCAGTCTCACATACACCCCTGGATACGCCACCAAAATCAGATAAAGTATTCTCTATAAGGTAACTAACTACAGAAGCCTGGATATTATTGTACTCAATATATTTTAGTGTATCTAATATTTTTTTAAAAGCTTCACCTCCATAAAAATCATCCGCATTGATAATGCAGAACGAATTATCTATAACATTCTCACAGCATAAGACAGCGTGCCCAGTTCCCCAGGGCTTTTCCCTTGTCTCTGGTAAACTGTGGTTTCCTAGTCCGTAACTAGGATCTTGAATAACTATGTCTAGTTGACAGTTATCTATGTTTTTAAATATTTCCTGATATTTTTCTATGAAATAATTTTCTAGCTTAGGTGAGGAGAGAATAACTATTTTATCAAATCCTGCTCCTAAAGCATCATAGATAGAATAGTCAAGAATTGACTCATTGTTTGGTCCAAAAGAATCTACTTGTTTAAGTCCTCCGTACCTGCTGCCCAT
>CAJWTC010000011.1 GCA_913046795.1 uncultured Flammeovirgaceae bacterium
GTCTGGTCCGTGTCTCAGTACCAGTGTGGGGGATCATCCTCTCAGACCCCCTACTGATCGTAGTCTTGGTGAGCCGTTACCTCACCAACAAACTAATCAGACGCATGCCCATCTTTAACCGATAAATCTTTAACAATTATATCATGCGATATTGTATTGTACTATGGGGAATTAATTCGAGTTTCCTCGAGCTATGCCCCAGTTAAAGGTAGGTTGCATACGCGTTACTCACCCGTGCGCCGGTCGCCATTTACCGAAGTAAATGCTGCCCCTCGACTTGCATGTATAAGGCCTGCCGCTAGCGTTCTTCCTGAGCCAGGATCAAACTCTCCATAGTAATATAATCTTAAATGTGTTTAAAACTGGCTGTTCTTGGAAAAAACAAAAGTTCTTTCAAGTGGTATGTTGTCATTACAATAGTTCAAAGAACGTTTTCAGATAAATCTGAATCGTGGGTTTTATACCCAAATAAAAAAGCTTCTTTAAGAAGCGCTCGCAAAATTAGATATTATTTATATAATCACCAAGAAATAAAAATATATTTAATTATAAGATTTTTAATTTAAAATATTGTCTTTAAATATCATTAAAGTCTCTTTTTAAAGATAGGAACTCTACTACACGGTTCGCCATACATAAGGCTTAGTACTACTTTAGATAATCTTCTAGTTAATTCACTGTAAACATATTCTATATACGGTATATCTGAACACCCTTTAATAATAACCTTCCTATTCTCATAACTACTAATATCTAAATTATTAAGGGTTATATTATAAAGTTTTTCTTCTAAACTTCTGACATTTCCTATCACGTGATCTTTTGAATTTTCGTTTAGATGATAAGACAATAATAAAAATGCCCAGGACGGAATTATCTGATTTTTATCAATAAAAACATTGACATACTTGTCTTTGTATATTGACCAGTCAAAATCCAATAACTTTTTCCTGAACTTCTTTTCTATTAATATTCCATCTTCAAGATAATCTGACATATTAATCTGCTCTCTTTTTCCTAAAAGATAGAAATCTTTCACATCAATGGTTACTACATCTAAGGTCTTTACTTTATTTATGATCTCACCCATTTATCTTTTTTTTTAATTAAATGAAAATCTTTTATATAATACGGTTCAAATGATATCACATCTTGAAAATCTTTTTTTAAAAATTTATTATAGGAAAGATTCCCCATGTACTTTGATTCTGGTCTGATGTCTTCAACATATTTAAAATTCTGAATATTTATTAAATCTGTATATTTTTTAGCACCACTTCCAAAAAAATAAATTTTGTCATTTAAAAATTTAGAGAAAGAATTTTCATCTAATATCATAGCCTGATTCTTAATAACTTCATTTAAGTTATTATCTAACATTTTGGTGAATACTTCCATTCTTCTTGCATCAACCATCGGACAAAGATAAAATTCGTTATCATTTATTTTTTTTAAAGCTGACTCAGTCAATAAGTCTAAAGAATTAATACTAATTAATGGTTTTTTTAAAGAAAAACATAACCCCTTAATTGTAGATACACCTATTCTAAGCCCCGTATATGACCCTGGTCCCATTGATATTGAAAAGCAATCAATATCTTTAATATTAATTTTTGATTTTTTAACTAGCTTATCAATTAACACTAGTAATAATTTTGAGTGAGATCTTTCTATGGTTGAAGATTCATTACCGATATTTTTATTATTTTCAAAGAGTGAGACTGAACACAAATCTGAGGTCGTATCTGCACAAAGTATCTTAGTCATTAGAATTGATCTTTTTTATAATGTTCTCTAGAGATTTATTAATCTCTTGAAAGTTCATGATCTTAGATTTGGAGTAAATAATACCAATCTTTAAGCCTTTTTTTTTAATCGAGTGTTTATTAATGCGGTATGATTCTCTAACTCTTCTTTTTATTAAATTTCTTTTAACTGCACTTTTAATTTTATTTTTAGATACCGATATAAGAACCTGATTGATCTCTTCCTCTGAACCAGATATAACTCTTATGTCAAAATCACTTGACTTTATCTTATAACCATCATCAAATAATTTTTGAATTATTTTCTTATCAGATATTTTCTCAGTCTTTGGAAAAACGTACTGGCCCTTAGACCTCATATTAATTTGGAGATTAAATTATTTTTTATGCTTTTTCTCGTCAGAAACTGTAAGTTTTTTTCTCCCTTTAGACCTTCTCCTTGCAATTACATCCTTGCCATTAGAAGTCTCCATTCTTTTTCTAAAACCGTGTTTATTTGCTCTCTTTCTTTTTGATGGTTGAAAAGTTCTTTTCATGATATTAATTATTTAGTGTCACAAAGATAAATACTTTTAAAACTAATTTATTTAAAAAAATTTTTAATAGAGTTAATTTCTTCTTTTTCTAACCTTGGTCCAATTTTTGATACAACCTTAGAGGATAATAAGGAAGCTAAATCACCTGATTTTTTGGGGGTAAATCCGTTAGTAATACCATACAAGTAGGAACCAGCAAACGCATCTCCTGCCCCGACAGTATCAATCGCTTTTACGTGATAAGGATCTATTGTTATAATTTCTTCTTCATTTACTATTAAAGAACCTTTATTGCCTTGAGTTATAACTAAGTTGGAAGTAAAACTTTTTAAGAACTCTATTGATCCATGAACTGAGTTAGATCCTGAAAATGTTTTAGCTTCTTCCTCATTGCAGAATAATAAATCAACTTTTGTCTTCAAAATTGATTCAAAATTGTTCTTAAAGTATTTAACCATACTTAAATCTGAAAATGTTAATGCAATTTTCACATCATTCATATTTGCAAATTGAATACATTCTTTTATTGCATCCATAGCTATTTCAGAGGTGACAAGATAACCTTCTATATATAAGTACTTAGCATATTTTAGATCATTAAGATTAATGTTTTTGATGGAAAAGTTTGAAGATATAGAAAGGCATGTATTCATTGTCCTCTCAGCATCAGGTGTGGTAAGGACAAGACAGGTTCCTGTCATGCCTTTCCCAGTTGTAAAAGATGATCCAGCAGTAATTACATTACTATTTTTTAAATCTCTTAAATAAGTTCTGCCAAAATCATCATCAGAAACTAAAACTGAAACGTATCCAGATCCACCAAGTTGAGATAGAGTATAGAGAGAGTTAGTTACCGAACCACCTGACTGAATAAAAGAGTCATAAGATTTGATTTTTTCAATGATTGACTTTTGTTTTCCCTCATCAACTAATGTCATTAACCCCTTTTCAATTTTGTTTTCTTCAAGGAATTTATCTTCAACCATATAAACACAATCTAGAAGTGCATTACCAATTCCAAAAACATCATATTTCTTTTCCATACAAAAATTTAATTACTCTGTCAGGGTAGTCGCTAATTATTCCATCAACACCCATATTCAAAACTTCCGCAATATCATCATTAGAGTTAACAGTCCAAGGAATAATTATAATTTTTTTTGATTTTAACTTTTTTATAATTTCAGGTTTCAAACTTTTGTAATTCGGTGAGTATATATCTGGATAAAACTTTAAATCTGAGAATATATTTTTATAGTCATAATCCTTATCTACTAACATTGATAATTTAAATTCTGGATATTTTTCTTTTATATATTTTAATACTCTAAAATCAAAACTTTGAAGAATTACTCTTTCTTTTATATTTTTCAATATTATTTCAGTAACTACTAAATCAGTAAATTGATCATATCTAGGATGGAAAATTTCATCACCTTCAATATTTGACTTTATTTCGATATTATATCTAATATTTGATTGACTATTTTTTTCAATACTTAAAATAACATCTGAAAGCAATGGCTTAATTAATGACATTTTCGTTTGTAGTTTATTTTTTTGAGAAAACAAAAAACCACAATCGTAATTTTTGGTTTCTTCATATGTCATTTTGAATATGTTCTCATTTAAAATGTTATCTGAAATATCATATCCTCTTTTATCGATACACTTTTTATTAGAAATCCATGGTTCATGGGATACAATTACTTTTAGATCTTTGGTTATTACCACGTCCATTTCTAGAGTATTTACCCCTAGTTTAATTGTTTCGAGGAAGCCCTTAATAGTGTTTTCAGGGAATAGACCAGCAGCTCCCCTGTGACCTTGTATATCAAACCTATTACTACTCGAACAAGAAATAAGAAAAAATAATATTAGACTAATTCTTATTTTCAAGGATGGAGAGTATTGATATTAATGTAAAAAGTGACAATGAGACAATAAAATATATAGATATAATGTTATCAAATAAAAAGATAAAGGTTGAGACACCCATTACCCCACCTATAACTGGACCTATTACAGGTATCCATGAATAAGACCAGTTAGAACTCCCTTTGCCAGGTATAGGTAATATAGAATGTGCTAACCTCGGCACAAAATCCCTAACAGGGTTTATAGCATATCCAGTTGTACCTCCAAGAGATAATCCAATGGCACAGACTAGAAACCCAACTACAATTGGGTTTAATCCATCGGTAAATTCATTAATGCCAATAAACTTTAATCCAAATAATAGAATAAAAGTACCAATAATTTCACTTAAAAGGTTTGACCATTTTGATGGCTTAGATGGAGAGGTTGCAAAAATACCTAATACCTTACCACTATCATTATCAGACCAAAGAGGTAAGTAGTGTAAATAAATGATTATACAACCAAAAAAAGCACCGACTATCTGACCAAAAATATATACTAGAGCAGAGTAAAAATCAATCTCACCAGAAGATAAAAGACCTAATGTGACGGCTGGATTTATATGAGCATCACTAAATTGACCAGCAGCATATACACCCAATGTAACAGCCATACCCCATCCAAAAGCTCCCATAGCCCAACTGTTACTCTCTTTGTTTGATAAACTCTTACTTAAAGTTGATCCTGCATTTATACCAATCCCAAATAGAATTAAAATAAAAGTACCAACAGCTTCAGATAGAAATTCATTCATATTTTTTTTATATAACCATTGTAAATGTATAAATTTTGAGAATGAAAAAACATATTGCTTTTTATTTAATTTTATTATGTAGTTGTAAGCCTATCGAGCCTGTAGAATTTAAAGAAATAAAAAACGTTAGGTTAAGTACTTTATCAGATAATCAACTTAAAATTTCAGCTGATATTATTCTTGATAATCCAAATAAAATAAAAATTACTGTAACAAAATTAAACCTTGATATTCTTGCAGATGAAATCCCCCTGGTTTATATAAATGATGATTTATCAAAAAGTCTAGAAGGTGAAGACGAAACAACTCTAAACATTACTGGAGACATTGATATAAAAAATCTTGAGAAATTTCTTAATCAGAGAGGTATAGCCCTATTACTTGGAAGTGAAAATCCAAGTCTAAAATTTCTAGGAACTATTGAGGCAAAAGCCTACGGAATTAAAGAAGTTATAAATATTGATTTTTCATTAAATAATTTCAGTGATCTTGTCAGATAAACGTAGAAATTTTCTTTAAATATTCTTCTAACTCTTTCTCTTCCTTTAAAAAAACCTTTCTTGATTTTCCTTTTAATTCAATATAAAGATTTTTAAATAATTCAACTTCTTTTTGAATCTTTTGAATCTCGAAGTATGCCATCGAATTCCTTTGAGTAAAAAAATCAGTCAGGTTATGACACATTTCATTTTCTATACAATAAATCAACTCAGAAAAAACTAATAACTTAACCTTATGCTTTTTAAGTAAATCAATATAAATTTTATGTATCTTAAGGATACCTTCTCCGTACCTATTAAAAAGTTTTTTAGATGTTTTTTCATTGAAGTTATTGGAAACTTTTTTAAAACAGATTTCAAAAGATGATGTGGAAATTTTTATCTTATGAGTTTGGGAAGTTGAAAAAGGGATATTGATTTTTTTTGAAACTTGCTTTAAAACTCTCTCTGCCATTTTCCTGTAACCTGTAAGTTTACCACCTGCTATACTTATTATTCCGTCTTGAGAAATGAAAATCTCGTCTTTTCTTGATACTTCTGTTATATTTTTTTTGTTCTCTTTTATCAAGGGTCTTAGACCAACCCAACTAGATATTATATCATCTATTTTTATTTCTGGTTCAAAAAATTTATTGACTGAATTTAGGAGGTATACTACCTCTTCTTTCTTGACTCTAATATTATCAAGTGATCTTTCGTATAAAGTATCCGTTGTTCCTATATAAACGGTTTCTCTTCTAGGAATAGCAAAAATCATTCTATCATCTACTGCATCAAAGTAAACAGATTGTTTCAAAGGAAGCTTATTTTTTGGAATAACAATGTGAACACCTTTTGAAAGAAGTAATTTATTTTTTTTACCAATAACAACATTATCAACCCAGGCACCAGCTGCATTCACAATAACTTTAGAATTTATCTGAAATTCTTTACCGCTAATTTGATCTCTACACTTAAGTTGTGATAAATTATTTTGATAATTTTGTGAAGAAATATACTTCACATAGTTAATTGGATAGGCTCCTATCCTATAAGATTTCTTTAAAATTTCAATAGTTAATCTACTGTCATCGGTTCTATATTCCGAATAAATTACACCACCTTGGATATTTTCATTAATTAATAATGGTTCTATATTATATATAGATTCCTTGCTAAGTGATCTTTTTTTATCTTTTTTTTTAACGTTAGCAAGAAAATCATAAACATAGAGAGCTAATGATGTTAAAAAACTACTAAGTTTTCCCCCTTTTGAAATTGGGATTAACATCTTCTCTGGTTTTACAACGTGAGGAGCAATACTATAAAGCACAGCTCTTTCTCTTCCCGTCTCTCTCACTAAAGAAAAATTAAATTGCTCAAGATACCTTAAACCTCCATGAATCAGTTTAGTAGACTTACTACTTGTCCCGGAAGCAAAATCATTCATCTCTATAAGGCATACTTTTAATCCTCTAGAAACTGCATCTAAGCATATTCCAGCACCAGTTATACCACCACCAATTATAGTTATATCAAATGATTGTGATTTAATTTTATTTAATAATAGACCTCTATTTTCTGACGAAAATAATTTTATTTCTTTATCCAATTTAAAGTTCTTTTTACCGCATCTTTCCATCCTTCATATAGTAGAGTTCTTTTTTCATTTTTAATTTTAGAATTAAAAACAGAATTAATACCCTGATTAGATTTAATTTTCTGAATATCCCAAGAGCTACTATGAATACCTGCCAGATAACCAGCCCCCATTGCAGTACTCTCAATTATTTCTGGCCTTACTACATCACAACCTAGTAGATCAGCCTGAAATTGCATTAAATAATTATTTAGACATGCGCCTCCATCAACTCTCAAAGAATTAATTTTAATAGCAGAATCTTTTTCCATCACCTCAATTACGTCTTTGGTCTGATATGCTAATGATTCTAATGTAGCTTTTATAATTTCATTTCTTCCTGAGTCTCTTGTCAACCCAAAAATTGCTCCTCTAGAGTACATATCCCAATAAGGAGCCCCTAAACCAGCAAAGGCAGGAACAACATATACTTGTTCAAGTTCAGCAATATCTGAAGATATTTTCTCAGTATCTGATGCATTATCTATTATTTGTAAAGAATCTCTTAACCACTGAATAGCAGCACCTGCTACAAAGACACTTCCTTCAAGAGCATATTCTGGTTTATGGTCAGCAGAACAACATAGAGTAGTTAACAAACCATTTTTTGAATATTTTATAGACTTTCCTATGTTCATTAATAAAAAACATCCTGTTCCGTAGGTATTTTTAACCATTCCTTCCTCAAAACATGCTTGACCAAATAGAGCAGACTGTTGGTCACCAGCAACACCATTTATAGGGATAGAAACTCCATTATATTTAAAGTTACCAAAATTAGAGGATGAGGACTGAACAGAAGGTAAAATTGAAGCAGGAATACCCAAATAATCTAAAATCTTTTTGTCCCACTTTAATTTAATAATATCAAATATCATTGTTCTTGATGCATTTGTAAAATCAGTAACATGGGATTCAAAAGAAGTTAGGTTATAAATTAACCATGAGTCAATAGTTCCAGCTAAGACTTGATTCTTTTTTACCTTTTCTTTTGCACCATCTACATTCTCAATTATCCATTTTAATTTAGTAGCAGAGAAATATGAATCAATTACAAGGCCGGTTTTTTCTTTAACATAACTTTCCAACCCATCTGATTTCATTTTATCACATATATATGATGTTCTTTTATCTTGCCAGACTATTGCATTATATATAGGTTCTCCTGTCTCCTTATCCCAAATTACGGTAGTCTCTCTCTGGTTAGTTATACCTATACTAATTATATCTTTTGGGTTTATAGAATTACTTTTTATAAGATCCTCAAAAACTTTTAGTTGAGTTCTTAATATTTCTTTAGGGTCATGTTCAACCCAACCTTTTTTTGGAAATATCTGAGTAAATTCTTTTTGCTTGATATCCAAAAGGATACCTTCTTCATCTATCAAAATTGCACGTGAACTAGTTGTACCTTGGTCTAACGAAATTATATATTTCATATATTATTTTTTTGATATACTCTGGTCAATTAAATTAAGTTGACTCAAAACATAATCTCCAACTTTATCTCCTTGTTCTACTCCTAGTGTTATTGCTGGCATGTAATGAATACCGCCCCAAATCCTACTTATAGCAGCCTCATCCGCAGCTTCTATAAATGATTTATAATTTCTGGCTTTTAAACCGTACTTCTCCTCAGTAGTATCTAAAAATTCAAAATTATCACCCAAAACTTTTGTTAAAATTTTGGCTGAAGTCCTTGAAATGACTGAATGTCCAGAAGTATACTCAGGAAAAGGTGGAGTTTGTAGATATGGGATCCAGTCCTTATCAATAAACTGATTAATTAATGTCTCTGGTCTTACTAAGATGCTTCTCCATTTTTCGTCCCAACAGACAATAAAAGAATCAAACAAACCAACAGAAACTAAGGTGTATGTATAAATTGTTTCCATCAGACTTAAGTCTGCTTTTTGAGTTGCAATCTTTGTAATACCTATCCAGTGACCACCAGGAGTTATTTTCTTAGTAGCAAACATCGCATGGCCTTTGTGATGAGACACATATGGGTTACAATCCCAAAAACTTGCAATTTGTTTTTGTTCATCGGTTAAATTTTTTCCAATTTGGTATACCTCATGTAAATCTTTATAAAAATAGGAATCTTTCTCTAAGCTAAACCTTGGTGGTTGATCTACAGTGAACTGGTCAGCAGAATCTATAAGTAAAGTTCTAATCTTATTCCAGTGAGGTTCAATCCCTTCCATATAATCAGGAGGTGTTGGTTTCCAAGATTCAATATTATTTCTTCTTATAGTATACTTAGGAAATGATCTAGTCTGATCATAATTATCTTTTTTATACCATTTTCTGATATGTGATGCAACAATATCTCCATAATTGATGGATCTATTATAAATATCATTAGGTATACCCAATTCTTTAAATTCAGACATTATTTTATTTTGGTAATCTGTTATTTTTTCTTCTGAGAATATCAAATCTTTACCTACCTCTAAGAAGGCATGAATTGCTGCTAATGGAAAAGAATATTCTAGTTCAGGATTAGGAAGAGGAATTCTATCAAGGCCTTTTAATATGCCAGATAAACTTTTGAAATTTGGGTGTTGATTAATTAATATCTCATACGCAGCAATTGTTGGGTATACGTATATTCTTGAAGCGACTGGAGGAGAAAATATATCATAAACAATAACATCAGTAAGTTTTTGCATGGATTTATGAAAAATTGCAGGGTCGTTATAAAAAACCTTATTTTTTTCATATTTTTCATAAGATGAACATGATATAATAAGGCTTAAAATTGTTATGTAAAGAATAGTTTTAATCTTGATCATTCAAACTTATTATTGATGGTTTATTACCATTTATACCAATAACAAATTTAGATCTATTTTTGTCTAAAGGCAAAACTTTTGATACGTCACCTCTTACATTTAACCCTGATTTTTTTTGATCAATATATTTAAATTCCCCTTTCCCATCACCTTTTAATAATATACCATAATTAGAATCTAGAGATCCAAAATAAGGACTTACACTAGTCATGTTTCCAAAAATAATTATATCAGTATTTGAATCATTGTTATAGTCTAAGTGTTGAATTTCTCTAACTGGAGATATCTGAGCCATTCTTGGCAGATACGATACTTCGTATTTATCATCTTTACTTAATAAAATCAAAGATCTTAACTCATTAACTTCAAGCATTTTATTTTCTAAAAGAGTTTTTTCAGAGAAAATATCAACAACCTCTAATCCTGCAAAATCATTATAGGACACAAACTTTTTGGCTATATAATTTAGTTGTTTTGATAATTCATCTTTATTAAAGATCAGAAATTCTTTTCCTTCTTTTTGAAAAGAAATTAGTTGTTCAATACTGTTATTATCATCTAAATCACCAAAGTACATCCTCAAAGGATTTAATTTATTAACATTTAATTTTGAGTTTTCTCCAAAATTTCCAGCTATGATATCCTTAGCTCCATCATTGTTAACATCAACTATATGGATTGAGAACCATAAGCCCCTTAATTCAGAACCTATGAAGGATTCATCTCTTATTAGCTTACCCTTATTATTTATATATAAATTAATCCCATTCCAGTCTCCACAGGTAATAAGGTCTTTATATCCATCATCGTTTATATCATGCCATGTTGCATCAGTTATCATACCAAAATCATTAGAAAATGAGTTGAGAGAGTCAATGGTGAAAAATCCACTTCCGTCATTGCTTAAAAAATAACTATTAGGTGAAAAACCATACTTTCCTGAAACCACTCTTCCAGCTACAAATAAATCGTTATCACCGTCTTTGTCATAGTCATAATTTCTAACAACGGAACCATGCTGAGCAATATCTGGTAAGCTTTTTTTTCGTTCATATTTATTATTATCTAAAACGTATAGCCTATCCCTGAGACTTTCAGCAGAGTAAGGAAATTCATTTCCTGCACTCACCACATATAAATCCAAATCTTTATCTCCGTCAACATCAAAAAATTCAGCGTCTACATCTTCAGCTATAAAATCATCTTTAAAAAAACTTATTTCATTTTCTATATAATTTCCCCTATCCGTTCCTAGATATAATTTTGATTCTGAAAAAGAAGCTGAACCAAAAAACAAATCATAATTTCCATCTTCATTGATATCAGAAACAGAAATTGCAGGTCCTTCTTTAGAAATCATATATGGTAATAACCTTTCCCTGTTGAAATCATTAAAAACATTTTCCTTGTGTTCATATTTTATGCCATCTACTGATTTATTAACATGAAAAAATTCTCTACTTTTAATTAACTCTTGATATTTTTTTTCTGCATCTGCTTCATTAAATATCAGATGAGAATTTGATTTGATATTATAAATTGTTTGTATTTTTTTAGAGGGCCATATCACCATAATTGAGTCTACCATATCTAGTGTATCTAAGCCAAATAGTAAACCGGAAGATTTTGAAGACATAAAACCTCTATTTAAAAAATTCTCCTTATATAAACTTCTTTCTTTAGCCCAAAGTAAAACCTTTGCACCTACTCCATATAAATTATTCTTAATCCCATTAAAATCTACTTTTAAGTAGTTTTTTAAGTAATACTCACGAGAATTATTTCTATACAAAAGAGCATTATCGTTTATATTATTAACCACTAAATCATAGTCACCATCATTATCAAAGTCTTCATAGGTTGATCCATTAGAGTATCCATTAAAGTCAAGGCCCCAAGAAGATGAAACATTATCAAATGACAAATCACTTAAATTTTTAAATGCGTAATTACTTACCTTACCACTTGGCATTTCATCAATAAGCTTTCTATTAAGTAGGTTGGGGTTCTGAGAAAGACCTCCATCTAATTTTTCATTAGAGATAAAATTAATATAATCCATATCATTAGGCCTTTTTACAATTCCATTTGTAATATATATGTCATTTTTAGAATCTAAATCGAAATCTTCAATGAGAGTTGACCAACTCCAATCAGTTGCATGGATATCTGCAATCTGAGAAACCTCTGAAAAAGAATTGTTTTTGTTATTTAATTGAAGTGTGTTCCTTGAGAATTGTTTATTAAAACCAAACCTTAACTTCATCTCATATATTTCATATGAATCATCACCTGCTGATCTCTTTAAAATTTTTTCATCCTCTGGCAACATATCTAAAACAAAAACATCTGGATATTGGTCGTTATTTATATCTGCTATATCATTTCCCATAGAAAATCTAGAAGTATGATTCATATAAGCCTCAAGACTTTCGGAAAATGTGCCGTCACAATTATTTAAGTAGAGATAGTCATTCTCTCTGAAATCGTTAGAAATATAGATATCATCGCACCCGTCACGATTAATATCACTTATTCCTATTCCTAAGCCATATCCTATATTACTACTAAGAATTCCCGATTCCTCAGATACATCCTCAAAGAAAAAATTTCCTTTATCTAATTCGTTTCTATAAAGCTTATCACCTGACCTCTCACTTTTCTCAAATCTTAATTTATAATTACCATAGCTTCTTTCGGTGTGAACTGAATGGTTTAATAAATATAAGTCAAGGTCCCCATCTCCATCATAATCAAAAAATGCAGAATGAGTTGAAAACCCTTCAAAATCTAAGCCAAAATCACTTGCTCTCTCAGTAAATGTTAGATCTTTATTATTTATAAAAAGTTGATTTTTTCCCTTAATGTCTTTATAACCACCTAGTCTATTCTGGTATATATCAAGGTATCCGTCCCCATTAACATCTACTAAACTAACTCCAGTCTTCCATTCATTAGAAGATTCAACCCCGGAGGTTTTAGTTATATCTATAAAATTAAAATTACCCTTATTTAAGTATAATTTATTTGATCCTTGATTTGAAGAAAAATAAATATCTACAAGCCCGTCATTATTAATATCACCTGTTGCCACACCTCCTCCATTATAGAAATAGAGGTACTCAATTAAATTAAATTTCTCGTTCTCATTCAGGTCATTTCTAAAATCAATACCGGTTTCAGATTGAGATAATTTCTCAAATAATTTCACTTCTTTATTACAAGAAATAAATAAAAAAATAAGAAAATTAATTTTTATAAAGCACCTCATCGAATGAAAGAAAATGACTGTAAAGAATCATTATTATTTAGAACTATAAGTTCATCAATGTTATTTACTTTTAACCCAACTATATCTCTAACCTGACCAATAAATCTTATACCTGATTCAACATTTCTTATTTTTGAAAAATGTACTCCATTTTTTGAAATGTACACCTGTCCAAAGTTTGCATCATATCTCCCTACTTCTGGTTTAACTGAATGTAAATTTCCACCTAAAATTATATCAAGGTACCCATCTTGATTTATATCATCTGTATATATTGAGTGTACAGAAGAAAACTGAGCATCTACGGGAATCGAAGTTTTATTAAAAATTCCGGATTTATTAATGAGTATAGATGTTTCTAAGTCAAAAATTAAATTTAACTGACTCGAATTTAATTTTTCGGTTGAGAAAATATCGTTCGCAGTTTGATTTTTATAACTATTATATTTAAGATATCTTTTCTTTAAACTTGGCATCTGCATAACAAGATCGTGTCTTAGAGACATGGTATATGCACTATCTCCGTTATATTGAAAGATAACTTGTTCAATACTTCCATTTTCATCAAAATCATTTACATACATTCTAAGAGGCTTATCAGTACTTGCTCTGAATCTAGAGTTTTTACCTTGATTACCAACTATTAAATCATCAAACCCGTCATTATTAAGGTCTGATACATTTATAGTATTCCACCAACCATTTGAATTAAGAAGATTTTTCTGTATCGTTTTTTTAAAAATATTATTGTCATTTTTAAAAATTGTTACTGGCATCCAGTGACCTACAATAATAAGATCATAATCATTATCTCTGTCATAGTCTACCCATTTAGCATCAGTAACCATGCCTAATTCTTTCAAACCAGGGGCAATACTATCTGAGATATTTATAAAATTTCCATCTCCCTCATTTCTAAGAATATAGCTACTAGCAGGGATACCATATTTCTGAGGGACCAATCTTGATCCAACAAACAGATCATAGTCACCATCTGAATCAAAATCATTTTTAATAACCACTGAAGAACTTGAAAAATTTCCAGCTGGTAATATTTGCCTACTTTTAGTGAATTTAAGTTTATCATTAAAATATAATCTATCTCTTAATTCAGGTGAATAAACTGAAAACTCATTACCCCCACTTGCTACATATAAATCATTATTCCCATCTCCATTTGCATCAAAAATCAAACAGTCAGTATCTTCTGAATCTTTATCTAAATTTAAAATATCAACTGTTTTTTTTATATATCTTCCTTTATAATACAAAAATATTTCACCGGGGTATCCACTCGAACCTCCAATATATATATCTTCATTTCTGTCGTTATTAAGATCGCCGGTGCATATGCAAGATCCTTCCGATGAAGACATATGGAAAAGTAACCTATCTTTATCAAAATCAACATATTCGTTCTCCCGATGCATATAACTAATTAATTCATTGGTCGATTCTTTAAAATAACTTTTACTTTTTAATGTAGATTTACTTTTAGGCTTTTCAGATTCATTAATATCAATCATTACTGTCTGACTAGAATTGATATTTTGAATTTTAGAGATAGAGCCGTCATACCAATTAACTAAAACCGAATCCAAAACCTCGTTATTTCCGACTCCAATTATTAAGTTATTATCAACAGTAGACTGAAACCCTCTTATGGGCATCTGCTCTAAGGTATATAAATTATTACCAGAGTAAGCAAACACCTTTGATCCAATTGCATCTAAATTTTGATCTTTACCTCTAAGCTTTATTTTTAGATACTTGTTCTCAGGATAGAATTTATCAGTATTATTTTTGTATATAAATGCCTTCATATTAACATTATTAACAACTAAATCATAATCACCATCATTATCTAAGTCACCATACGCTGAACCATTAGAGAAGCTAGGTTTATATAAGCCTAGAAATTTTGTTTGATTTTCAAAGTTTAAATCTCCATTATTTAGGAATGCATAATTAGGGACTGGTACACTTGGAATTAAATCTATTAGCTTTTTATAGTTAACACTTCCTGGAGAAGCAATTTCCCTTATCACCTCTTCTTGGGTAACATACTGGAGAAAGTCTTGATCAGTTAAATCCTGATAAATTCCGTTAGCTACAAAAATATCTTTATTACCATCATTCTGAAAATCAAACATTAGAGCCCCCCAGCTCCAGTCAGTAGCTTGAACACCTGTCAATCTACCTATTTCACTGAAGGTATCATCTCCATTATTAAGTTGCAATGTGTTCCTAGTAAATTGATTCCAATAACCACTTGACTTAATATATTGGTGTCTATCCCAATTATCAAAAGTTGTAACTGTTTTTATCCTCTCATCAGGTTCTGGTAACATATCAGTAACAAATATTTCAGCATATCCGTCATTATTTATATCAGCCATATCTGCACCCATTGACGCTGCACTTATACTTTTAATCTGATCCTCTAGCTGCTCAGTATATGTTCCGTCCTGATTATTTATGTATAGGTAATCTCTCTCAAAAAAATCATTTGAGACATAGATATCCATCCATCCATCATTATCAACATCACCAACAGTTACACCTAAGCCAAAACCTATAACACTTCCATATATGCCCGCCTCTTCACTTACATCTTTAAAAAATCCATCATCATTTCTAAACAATTTATCTCCCCCAACACTATCTCTTATAGGTCTTTGATTACTTCCTACATTTGTTATTCTAAATCCCCCTTTATATGAGTTATTAAGAAGGTAACAATCTAAATCTCCATCTCTATCATAATCAAAAAAAGCAGCATGAGTTGAGTATCCTGTATCATCCAGCCCATAGTCTGAGGCCATTTCAGTAAATGTTAAATCACCATTATTAATAAATAATTCATTCTGTTTATTATCCCCTTTTATATCGCCAGAGTTAGAAACATATATGTCTAAAAACCCGTCAGCATTTATGTCAGCAAGACTAACACCTGTACTCCAAGATTTGGTTCCAGCTACACCAGCAATTTCTGTTATATCTTCAAATTTGAAATTCCCCTTATTTAAATAAAGTCTATTCTCTTCCAAATTAGAGTTAAAGAATATGTCAATTAAACCATCATTATTGATATCACCTAGACCTACGCCTCCTCCATTGTAATAATTTCGATAGTTAAAAATATTAAAATTTTCGTCGTATGATAAATCATTTCTGAAGTCAATACCTGTATGGAAAGATGAGAGTTCTTCAAACAAATTATTGTTAGTATTTATGCAAGAAGAGACACAGATAATTACAAAAAAATAAAAATGTATTCTATTCACTTTTTAATATTCTTCTCTATTGTAAGGTCAGTAAAACGAGCTCTTACTTCCCTATCACTTACTTCCGTTAATGTAATTCTTCTATTGCCATCTACAGTAACATATAAAAAATCTTCACTTTTAGGGTTTTTCACAGGAATAAAATCTGTATTATACCAACCCGATAATATAGATTTAACCTCTTTAATAAGATACTCTGAATCTGTACCATCATTCCATGGAGCCCAAGCAGTATAAGAGTAGGTTGAATTAACTTCGTAAACAGTATCTTTATTGAATACGGGATAAAAGAGCATCTCTATATTTTGACCAATAGATTTAGTAGGCATCAGATATCTCACTGAATTATTTGATGGGCCCTGTGTAACTAATTTTCTTTTATTTAGATCCCAGCAATGAGAATAAAAATCAGAAGAAGTCATACCAAATTTAATACCAAGAAATAGTGAATCGTTTCTTATACCTGATTCTAATTCACTTTTTTCTAGAGAATAGTAAGAATCTATTGAGCACGAGAAGAAAACAAAGATTATAAAAAAATGAAATTTAATTTTCTTTTTCATAAAATTTTAAATTGGAATTATTAATAGCAAAAATATAGTTAATTATCTCTTTATGTTTTAGTTTTTGAATATCTCTTATCTCACCAGATATTTTAAGACCTGAATCTTTTGAATTTAACGGATAGAAACCCTCTTTAGTTCCTATAAACATCTTTGAAAAAATTGCATTATTTATACCATATTCAGGCTTAATTTTTGTTGAATTACCACCAACTATAAAATCTTTTAAACTATCATTATTAAAATCATCAACAATTATTGAGTTAATTGTTGAAATCTGAGCATCAAAGGGTAGTTCACTTAAGATAAGTTCTTTACCATTTTTATTTTTTAAGTAGACTGAAGCAAGGTTATAAACAAAAGCTTTTTCAGTTTCATCAATTATTTCTTTTGGAAAGAGCTCTTCCATTTTTTTATTTTTATAATTCTCAAATTTTAAGAATTGTTTCTTTAGAGAAGGAATCTGCATCCATAAATCTTTTAATTGAACAACAGGATATAAGTCATCTCCATAATACATTCCAAGAATTTGTTCATTCCTTCCATTACTATCGAAGTCATTAACATACATAGTCAGAGGATACTCTTTAGATGCATTGAAAAAAGAATTCAGTCCATGATTTCCAATTATGATATCAGGGAATGAATCCTTATTAATAATAACTTCCAAAGTATTATAAAGTCCATTTGATTTTTCTAATCCTAAATCAAATGAAATATTAATAAGTTTTCCTTTTTTAATTTTATAGACTCCTATAGGCATCCATTCTCCAACAACTATTAACTCATCAATACCATCTAAATCAATGTCTACAAATTCACTGTCTGTAACCATTCCCATAAATTTATTTTCACCTAAATAAACTTCTGAGACATCTTTAAAAATTCCATCTCCATCATTGAGAAGGATATAGTTATCTGTTTGAGTGCCGTAAGAGCCAGTATTTAGCCTTGTTCCTAAAAATAAATCTAAGTCACCATCTTGATCTATGTCATATGTTGATACCGTAGAAGTACTTTCAAATTTCTTTAGTTCACTAAAAGCTTTTTCTTCTTTTTTAAAGTTATTTTTGTTAATATTTATATAAAGCCTATCTCTCAGTTCAGGGGAAAAATTAGAATATTCACTCCCCCCACTTGAGACAATCAAATCTACCAACCCATCACCATTAAAGTCTCCTGAAACACAGTCCACATCCTCCGAATCGATATCAGATAAGAATGGTTCTGATTGTTTACTAAAGGTATCACCAGTCTGGAAAAATAAACTTGATATACTACCTTTAGCAGAACCTACAAAAAAGTCATCTAGCCCATCTCCATTAAAATCATCCACACATACACATGGTCCCTCATTAGAATTCATCTTAAATAGCAGCCTCTCCCTATCAAAATCTACAAACTCATTTTCTATATGAGAATAATCTATTTCAATGTTTTTATTTTTTAATAACTTTTTATCTGATCCTAATAATAATTTCTTTTTAATGACTGAAGCAAACTTTTCATTAATAACGTAATGGGTATTTGAACTTAAATTTTTAATAGATGACTCTAGTCCATTATTCCATATAACTTTTACACTATCAATATTATTTATAGTATCTAAACCAAAATAGAGTCTGTAATCAACAGAAGACTGGAAACCCCTCATTGGAGACAATTCTTGATACTGAACTTCACCATTTACGTAAACATATAGCTTATTACCTATTCCATAAGTATTTGGGCCATCTGAATTAAATGAGAATGAAACCCAATTCTTTTTAGAGTTATTTCTATAAATAGATGCTGGCATGTTGACGTTATTTATTACTAAATCTAAATCTCCATCATTATCTAAATCTGAATAAGCAGAACCGTTAGAAAATGAAGGCATATCAAGACCAAATAAAGATGAAACATCAGAAAAAGATAAATCACCTTTATTCTTATATGCATAATTACCTACTGACTCAGTTGGTATCATATCAATGAGTTTTTTGATTGGTTCACTCTCCGATTTGATCATATTAGATATTATTGATGGATTAGCTAAGAAGTTAACATAGTCTTGATCTAGTAAGTCTTTATAAATACCATTAGCAACAAAAATATCTTTATAACCGTCATTATCCATATCAAAGATTAACGCTCCCCAACTCCAATCGGTAGCATCAACACCTGTTATCCTTGATATCTCAGAGAAAGACCCATCTGCATTATTAAGTTGTAGAACATTTCTATTAAACTGATTGAAGTAACCTTGAGATATTGAAAGTTGGTATTTATCCCAGGAGTCAAACACTGCCTTAGAAACTCTCCTGTCATGTCTTTCTGGAAGCATCTCACTTACAAATATTTCTGGGTATGAGTCATTATTTATATCAGCCATATCAGCTCCCATTGATCCCATAGAAATCTCTGTAAGATAATCTTCTATTGATTCATTAAAAGTACCATCTTGATTATTTATATACAGATAATCTTTCTCAAAAAAGTCATTAGAAATATACATATCTTGCCAACCATCTAAGTTAAGGTCACCAATAGTTACCCCTAAACCAAAACCAATCTCACTGGTATAAATTCCAACCTCATCAGATATATCTACAAATTTCCCGTTATCATTTCTTAGAAACTTGTTACCCTTATCACTTGTATTAAGCCTTAAGTCTTTAACCAAGTCAATACCAATACCAATTGATCTGATTGTGTTATTTAGAAGGTAACAATCTAGATCACCATCTTTATCAAAATCAAAAAAGGCTGCATGTGTAGATAATCCTTCATTATCTAGACCGTAATCTTTAGCTCTCTCTGTAAAAGTTAAATCACCATTATTTATGAAGAGTTCATTATACCTTCTTTCTCCACCTGGAGGTCCAGACTTACAAACATAAATATCAAGGTAGCCATCGCTATTAATATCGACAACGCTAACTCCAGTACTCCATACTCCAGAAGACATAAGTCCAGATTCTTCTGTAATATCATCAAAGTAGAGCTCTCCCCTATTAAGGTATAATCTATTTGAGACAAGATTTCCAGTGAAAAAAATATCTTGAAGTGAGTCATTATTAAAATCACCAATAGCAACACCACCACCATTATAAAAGTTTCTGTAAGTATATGGATTTAATTCTTCTGTATACTCAAGGGTATTATTAAAAGTAATATTTGACTTTTGAGTTGATATTAACTCAAATAATCTGTTTTCCTTTGGCTTTGAACATGCAGAAAGGATTAGAATTAAAATAATAATTTTTCTAATTGTCACTTATATAAATCTATTATGACAAAGATAAAAAAAAAGCAAGCGATAAAATCGCTTGCTTTAATCTTAAGATATATTTAACTAAATATACTATTAGTAACCAGGATTCTGAACTAGCTTGGGATTAGCATTTAATTGATCTTTTGGTATTGGATAAAGTTTATACTTCGAATCCGAAGCATCTTTTGCCCACCAAGCATCATTAAATTTACCAAATCTAATTAGAGACCTTCTCCTATCATTCTCAACAAACAGCTCTCTACCTCTTTCAGCAAGAAGTTGATCTTCAGTAAGTGAGTTAAAAGGATTAACATTAGCTCTAACTCTAATCTGATTTACAATTCCAAGTGCACCAGTTGCATCACCTGTTCTAAAGTGTGCTTCAGCTTTACTTAGTAAAACATCGGCGTACCTAATAAGAACTAAATCATGATTCATATGTTCTCTTCCACCTTGAACGTGACCATACTTATTTATTCTAGCACCACACTGACGACAAGCATCAGGATATATCTCGTTGATATATGGAGTAAAATTAAGGCCAGTGCCATCATCATCACCATCTTCTCCTCCAGCTGAGTCATCAGTTCCCTGAGGACCAACTAAGAAGTTTGATAGTCTGCTATCTTGAGTACCAATAGCAGTCCCTTTACCTTTAATAACATCGCCTTGATCACCTGGATTAGTTGACGGGTCTACATATGAGTTATAGAACTCTTCAACTGTAGCGTATCCGTTCCATGGCTGAAATGTTAAATTAAAAGTATTCTGGCTAGCATAATGAAGCGTCATAGCAACCCAGTTAAACCCTTGCGCAAAAACTTCATCGTAAGGTACAACAAAGATATTTTCAGAAGAACCTTCGTTCTGCTCTTTAAAGTTATCAGAATAAACTGCTTCTAGTGAGTATAGACCGGAGTTAATTATTGCATCAGCATCAGCTTTTGCATCAGCCCACTGAGCTGTGCCTGTATATACTTCTGCATTTAATAACAACTGCATTCTAATACCAAGAGCAGCCCACTTATTAATTCTACCATAAGTAGTCGCATCTTTCTTTTCACTTAGAAGAGGTATAACAGCATCAAGTTCAGACTTAACAAAGTTATAAACTTCACTTCTTGTGGAGTTAGGTTTTGTTTCAGTATCAGTAAAATCTGTTGATAAAGGAACATTTCCGAACATGTCAAGAAGATGAAAATAATAGAATGCTCTGATTGCTCTCAACTCTGCCTCATAAGCATCGGCACCTTCAATACTACTAAACTGATAAATCAGTCTGTTTACAGTGTTGATTGGACCATATGAATCATTCCAAGCATTATTAAATATACTGTTATCTGGTTGAAACTCATGCTGATGTAACTGAAGCAGAATACCACCATCATACCAGTCACCGCCTCTAGTAGGAATGACTAATTCATCAGATGATAATTCATTTGCAGTCCATATATTTGTATGACTTCCCCAGTGTGTCATAGAGGAATATGCCTGACCTAGAGCAGCGATATTTTCTTCATCAGTTGTGAAAAAATTCTCGGCAGCTAAATCACTATATAATTCCTCATCAAGGTTAGTACATGCAGGTACTATAAAAATCATACCTACAATTAGTAAACTTAACTTTTTCATATTTATTAATAAATTTCTCATTTTCTAATAATTTATAAAGTTATATTAAGACCTAAAGTAAAAGTTCTAGCTCTGAAATAGGTCTCTCTTCTCTCAATTCCTTGAGAAAGTGGATCACCTCCATCAGTCCATCTAGATACAGGGTCAATACCCTCATACCCAGTTAACATGATTGGTCTCTGAGCAGAAACATAAACTCTTAAGTTTTTCATGAACTTAGTTACATCTTTCAAGTTATAACCTACAGTTATATTATTTAACTCAAAGTATGTAGCATCTTCCACATGAGAGCTATTAGCAGCAGCAGCAGTAAGGTCCTGGTTGAAGTAACTTGTATTTACAACATTCCAGTTTCCTACAACTGTAGGGCCAGCGTTCTCATAAAAACCTCTGTACGAGTTGAATAGATCATGACCAAATTCACCATTCCACTGCATAGAAATATCTAAATTTCCTATGTTTAGTGTATTGTTCCATCCAAGCGTGAAATCAGGTAAACCATTACCGATAACTTCTCTGTCATCATCACAGTCACAATATGAACCGTCGCCATCTAAGTCAGCAAACTTGAAGGTACCATCAGGGTTAATTCCCTCATATCTAGGGCCCCATATCTGACCTAAAGTTTCGCCTTCAACAACTCTCACAAGTGATACACCACTCTGTCCTGGAGATCCCATAGCAGATCTGTAAAGAACACCACCACTAAAAGAAAGATCACCCTTAGTCCAACTCATTAACTCACTAGTACTCGTACCGAATACAATACCAGTAGTCCATTTAAAGTTGTTAGAATTTGCAACGTTAAAATTAACATTAGCTTCAAATCCAGTGTTCTTAGTTGTACCAATATTTAAGAGAGTTTGTGAAACAAGATTTGGTGGAACAGGTACGTTAACACTTAGTAACTGATCTTTTGTCTCTCTAGTAAAGTATTCTACAGAACCAAATAATCTTGAGTTAACTAAAGCAAAATCTACACCAACATTAAGATGTGTAGCAATTTCCCATGCTAAATCAGGGTTTGCATTACTTGTTGGTCCATAACTTGAAGTGTATGCACCGTTGTAGTAGAAGTTACCAGAAGGAGCAAATCTTTGTAAAGAAATGTAAGAACTACCCGGCTCATTACCTGTCTGTCCGTAACTAACTCTTAATTTTAAGTTGTCAATTGCATCAGTGTCAAGTAAGTTATGGATACTAACACCAGCACCGACTCCATAAAATGCAGCCCATTTGTTATTAGCTCCAAACCTTGATGAACCCTCATACCTTAAACTTGCATTTAAGAAGTAAGTATCATCATAGTTCAAGTTTACTCTTGCTAAACCAGCAATTAACTTATTAGAATTAGCCCAACTCCATACAGACCCTAGCCCGTTATTGAAATCAGCTGAAGCACCTAGGTTGTGGTATGAAAAAGCATCAGTTAAGAAATCACCACCTTCAGCGTGGTAACCTTCATTAAAGAATTCTTGATAAGAATATCCAACTAGTGCGTTTATGCCTAAGTCACCTGTTTGACCAGCATAACCTAGCGTTCCCTCTAATAGATCAAAAGTATACTGTTGATTATCGGTTATTGCTAGACCATTTTTGTCAGATCCTCTGAATCTTGCTGTTTTTTTGTAGTATTGACCTCTCTCGACATCAGTGATTTGTCTCGTATATGCAAGAGATGCATTAAGACCCTCAACTAATGAGCTAAGATCTAAAGACGCCTTAAGTGAACCCAAGAAAATATTATCGTTACCCTCGTTAATGTTTTGCTCAACAATTGAAACAGGGTTAACATAATCAAAAATAGTTCTCTCGTGGTAGCCACCATATATTGAGTTTGGGTCATATACCGGCATTGTTGGATTAGATTTAAGTGCTTCTCTAAAACCTTCATTACCAAATCCGTAACTTGCATCCTTGTTTGTATAAGAAATACCTACATCTATAGTCAACTTACCATCCATACCCTTCTGGGATAGATTAACGGCAGTGTTAAGATTATTATTTCCTGTACCTAAAAGAATACCTTCTCTCTCTCTGTAATTAACAGCTACTCTGTATGTAGTACTTTCAGTACCACCAGAAACCGATATATTATGAGTTTGAGACACACCATCTCTTGTTACTAGGTCTAACCAATCAGTAGTTGCACCGAAGTCAACAGCTCCAGGAAGAGCTCTGTACTCCTCTGCAGTCATCACACTTATTGTATTAGACATCTGATCAACAGATGTAGATACGTTATATTCAACCTTAGTTGTTCCAGCCATACCTTTCTTAGTAGTTACTAAGATCACACCACTAGATCCCCTAGTACCGTAGATAGCTGCAGCTGCACCGTCTTTGATTACGTCGATTGACTCGATATCATTTGGATCAACCAAATCTAGGTTTCCTCCAATAACTCCGTCAATTACAACCAAAGGAGATGCGTTAGCACCAACAGTTGATATTCCTCTAAGCCTTAGTGTATACCCTCCATTAGGATCGCCACCTGGCTTTGTAATAGATAAACCTGCAACTTTACCCTCAAGAAGACCCATTGGATTACTTATTAACCCTTTGTTAAAATCTTCCTCATTGAGACTAGTAACCGCACTGGTTATCTCTTTTCTTTCTTGTGTACCGTAACCGGTAACAACAATCTCATCAAGAGCAGCAATATCTTCTGCAAGAGAGATATTGATCTCTGACTGAGATCCCACAGCAATTTCAATGGTTGAATATCCTACATAAGTAACAACAAGGACATCACTTGACGAAGCATTTAATGCAAAGTCTCCATTCATATCCGTAATTGTTCCATTTGAAGTGCCCTTAATAACAATATTGGCACCTGGGATACCTTCACCATTTTCATCTGTAACTGTACCAGTTACAGCACTTTGAGCTAAAACATAGCTCATACCTGACATAAACATCAGGACTAATAGTAAAAGCTTTCTCATATTTGCTTTATTATAGTTTAGTTTAAAATTTAACTTAATTCAAATAAAAATTAAATTATTGACTGTCCAACAAGTTACTGTAATCAGACACACTCTGAAGTGAGTTGTCTTATAGTTTAGCACTGGTTTGGTCGTCGACAACAATTAATTAGTTAACTGACACAAAATTGCAATAATTTTTTCGTAATTAAAACTAATTATTGTCAAAATAACTACAAGTTGTTAAGTGAAACTAAGAACCGGATTCTTTCAACTTTTTTTCCCATATCCAGGCAGATTTCATCATTTGGTCAAGATCTCTACTAGCTCTCCAATTTAAAGTTTGCTTTGAAAATTTATTATCTGAGTAAATACTCTCAATATCACCCTGCCTCCTGCCAACTATATCATAAGGTAATTGAACTTTATTTACTCTCTCAAATGATTTAATTACTTCAAGGACCGAATAGCCCTTACCTGTTCCTATATTAAAAAACTCATAACTTTCATTGGTCTCTTCATTCATTAATCTATCAACAGCGCTAACATGTGCTTCAGCGAGATCAACTACGTGAATATAGTCTCTGACTGGCGTTCCGTCTTTTGTACTGTAATCATCGCCAAAGACTTTTAGTTTTTCTCTTTTTCCTATAGCAGTCTGGGTGATAAAAGGAACTAAATTATCTGGCACACCTCTAGGAAGCTCACCAATTAAACCAGAATCATGTGCTCCGACAGGGTTAAAATATCTCAGGCTTATTGAAGGTTTTTTATTAATGATGGCAAATTCTTTTATGATTTTTTCACAGATCTGTTTTGTTTCTGCGTAAGGAGATTCAGCTTTTTTAAAGGGAGATGATTCTGTGACAGGTAATATATCTGGCTGACCATAAACAGTACAAGATGAAGAGAATACAAATCCTTTAACGTCTTCTGATTTTATACATTTAAGAATATTTTCTACTGAACCTACATTATTTTTAAAGTATCTATCAGGAAATTTGATCGATTCATTTACTGACTTCAATGCTGCAAAATGGATAACTAGATCAAATTTTTTATCATTAAAACAAATCATGGTTTGAGTCAAATCAGTAATATCAATTTCATAGAAATCTATTTTTTCTCCTGTTATTTTTTCAATTCTGTCTAATATAAATCTCTCAGAGTTAACTAAATTATCTATGATTGATACCTCATACCCACTCCTTATTAATTCTACACATGTATGAGAACCTATATAACCCAGTCCTCCTGTAACAAGAATTCTTCCCTTAACAATTTTACCCATAACTTAGACCTTTAGAAATTGAAACTATGTCTGAGCTTAAGTCTAAAGAAAACTTTTTCCTATAAAGGCCTGATATTTTACTAATATATTCTTTCATAAAGCCTGAGTCAATCAAGTTAATTACACAACCACCAAATCCACCTCCCATCATCCTTGAACCAACTACATATTCCTTATCCATTGAAAAATCAACTAAAAAATCTAGCTCGTCACAGCTCACTTCGTATAAGTTTCTTAAGCCATCATGAGACTTATACATCAGTTCTCCAAAAGAGTAAATATCTTTTTCTAATAATTTATTGTATGCCCTAAGAACTCTCTCTTGTTCTTGGATAACAAATAAAGCCCTATTAAATATTTTTTTATCAAGAATATTCTTAAACTTTTGTAAAACATCCAGAGGGACCTCTGTCAAGAATCTGTATTGATTATCTTCTCCATTTATAATTTCTAGTGCTTTACGACACTCAAAGACTCTTTCATTGTAAGATGTCTCTGAGAGGTTATGTTTAACATTGGTATTTAATAATAAAATTTGATAATGATTGAAATCGGCATCAATGTACTTGTGAGTCCTATCCCTACAGTCCAGTAAAATAAGTTTATTCTGTTTACCATTAATTATAGTAAACTGATCCATAACACCTCCCTTCACTCCGATATATTCATGCTCCACCTCCCTAGCAATTTTAATAATATCTTCATTACTTAAATTAAGATTACTTATTGAGGATATACCCTTCAAGAGACCACATATTAATGCTGATGATGAGCTAACACCAGCTCCTACCGGAAGGTCTCCTCCGATAACACAACGAAAATTTTTTAATTCAAATCCCTTTTTATTTATCAGGTTATCAAGAACACCTAAAATAAAATTATGCCAACTGACTTCACTTCTTTTAAAATTTTTAAGACTTACCTCTAAAGATTCATCAAATAATTTTGATTTAATAATAGAAGAGTCTGAAACAGAAGGTTCCATTTCAATTAATAACTTTTTATTAATTGCAGCAGGCATTACAAATCCACCATTATAGTCTATGTGCTCTCCAATCATATTTATTCTTCCAGGAGATTCTACGACTATCATATTTTTATCCATAAACCACTATATTATAAACTTTATAGTTAATACAAAAAAAAAGACAGAATCTATATTCTGCCTTTCTTTATTTGAGAGAGAATTTATTTAGTCCTCAAGCTGATCAAAAACACCACCTAGATCAAAATATTCTAGGTCAGCTGTAATTTTCCCTTCCTCATTAAACTGAGTAACAGAATAATATTTAGTTGTTGTCTGTTTCCCTGATTTATGAGTACCATAGAAAGTACCATATGTTCTTACGGAACCATCAGGAATAAAATCTTCACCAACTCCTGGATAATATTGCCTATTCTCAAAGCGAAAAGCTTCAAAGTCAGCCATCCACCCTGACATACCCTCTCTAAAAGCAGCTTTTGATAAAGTATCATTTGTACTTGCAGGTGACCAAATGAGGTCTTCAGAGTGCATGTCCATCATACCATCAATATCTTTTGCTACGAAGAAGTTAAAAGTCTTGTCTGCGATAGCTTTATTTCTTTCAAATTTAGCCATGCCAGCATCAAATGCGCTGGTGTCACAAGGCTGTTGAGCACATGAAGACAGGAGCACAATAATCAATAAAAAGTTTACTATATGTTTCATCATAAAAAATTAAATTAAAAAAAATTTCTTTATTCAGTTATCTGTTTTTCAAGACCATCAACATTAAACCAGTCGTTGAACCTGACAATTTTACCAGCAGAATTAAAGTTAATTATTGCGTACCACTTACTGAATGTTTCTTTGCCAGTATCTGTATGCATTGACTTCCAGGTACCATATACCCTGATATTGTTAGGGTTAATACTTGGCTGAGATGAAGACTCAGAACCATCAGATCTGAAATTTGAACCACCCCAAAAACCATCAACAACATTATCATCAGGTAGGTTTATGCCTGGTGTAAATGTTATGTTATCGTAATTATCAAAATAATTTTGGAAACCTTGTGCCATTACCTCTTTTTCTAGCCACTGGTAATCGTTATAGTTTGGAGGACTCCAGAGAACCGAGTCAGCAAACATTGCCATTACATCATCCATGTCTTCACTATTAAAGTGCTCAGAAAATTTCATGAAAGTATCAACATTTTTTTTAAATGTAGCTGCGTTATCTACTGCGTTAAGTTCTTCTTTGACATTAGGAGTACAGCCTAGAGCTAGAATTATTAAAAAGGTACTTAGAATTTTATTTCTCATTTTAAAAATATTTTGGTTCCGCAAAGGTAAATAATTTTGCTTTAATTAATCTAATAAGATATTTTTGCCCACCATATGAAATCTTTCATTAAAAGTATAATATTTTATTCCATCATTATTTTTATAATCTCTAATGATGTTTACGGTCAGAAGAATTATATACTTCCTGAGCCACAAGATATCACATTTCCAGAAAGCGATAAGGATGGGTTCCGATTATCTAAAAAAACTTCACTTACCATAATAGGGTCAGAACTATCAAAATTTTACGTAAAAGATCTCCTAAAATTTATCTCTAAAGAGACAGAATTCGAATTATCAACTTCTAAACAAAATAAAAAATCGAATATTGAACTTATAGTTGAAGAAAACATACACAATCTAGGAGATGAAGGTTATAGAATATCAATATTACCTAATGAAAATTTAAAAGTTGAGGCAACGAAAGAAAGAGGTCTTTTTTATGGTATTCAGACTCTAAAACAAATCATTCACTACACTAAAAGAAAGAGAGAAGAACCCGACTTTGGTGATTTTGATGTTTTAATAGGAGAGCAAGAGAGCCAAAAGAAAAACAACTTACCTGTAAATGAGTTTGGTGCAGCAAATCTTACTACAAAAGGATATAATAATATTAACGAAACTGGTCACTTTTATGGAAGAGAGGATGTAAAAACTAAATCTCTTGATGTCTACAAGATACCACCGATGATCGTCGAAGATTATCCTAGATTCGAGTATAGGGGTATGATGTTAGATGTATCAAGACACTTTATGCCAAAAGATTTTATCAAGAAATTTATCGATATAATATCCATGCATAAGATGAATAAATTTCATTGGCATCTCACAGATGACCAGGGTTGGAGAGTCGAAATAAAAAAATATCCTAAACTAACAGAAATTGGTTCTATAAGGCCAGAGACTTTAAAGGGCCATTACAGGTTTGCAGGGAATAATCCTAGATACGATGGTATCCCCCACCAAGGATTTTATACTCAAGATGAGATAAGAGATATAGTGAAATACGCATCAGATAGATTTGTTGAAATCATTCCCGAAGTTGATATGCCAGGTCACACCTCAGCACTAATTGCCTCTTATCCCCAGTATGGAACAAGTAGCAATAAGACAGAAGTTAAAAAGTTATGGGGTATTCAAGAAGAAATACTTAAGCCAACAGAAGAGACATTCTCATTTATTGAGGACATAGTTAAAGAATTAAAAGAAATTTTTCCATCAGACTATTTTCATATAGGGGGGGATGAAGCAAAAAAAACACAGTGGATAAATTCAGAAGAGATACAAAGCCTTATGGAAGGCCTGGAGATAGAAGATGTTGATAGTCTTCAGAGTTATTTCACAGGAAGAGTAGAAAAGATTTTATCAAAAAATAGTAAAAAACTTATAGGGTGGGATGAAATTATTGAAGGAGGGTTAAACGAAAATGCCATAGTTATGTCTTGGAGAGGTGAAAAAGGGGGAATTACAGCTACAAAAGCTGGTAATAAAGCCATCATGACACCAACTTCACACCTTTACTTTGACTACTACCAAGCTAAATCTGGGGAGCCAATTGCTATAGGTGGACTGATTGATCTTGAGAAAGTATATTCTTACGAGCCTGTACCTAAAGGTTTAGATATAAATCAGGCGAGCAGGATAATGGGAGCTCAAGGAAATATATGGACAGAATACATTAAGACTCCAGATAAAGTCGAGTACATGGGTGTACCAAGGATGACTGCACTATCAGAAGTAGTTTGGTCTAAAAGAAAACCAAGAGACTTTAATGAGTTCAAAAAAAGATTAAATTTTTATAGGTACTTTCTTGACTTGAAAAATATCTCTTACAGAGAAAAAAGTTTTTGACATATGTGCGGAATAGTAGCATTTAAGGGAGATAAAAAAAAAGCATCAAAAGTTATTTTTGATGGTCTAAAACTTCTTGAATATAGAGGTTATGATAGCTGTGGAATTGGTGTTATTGATGAGAATGAAATAAAAACTTTTAAGTGGGAAGGAAGAGTTTCAAAAACTGAAAAAAAATTCAAAGCATCTAAAATTCAACCAAATATAGCAATTGGCCATACCAGATGGGCAACACATGGAGAGCCTAACGACACCAACTCGCATCCAATTATATCATACAAAAAGGAATTTGCAATAGTTCACAACGGAATAATTGAGAATTATAAAGATTTGAAAAAGATATTAAAAAAAGAAGGTTACAAGTTCTACACAGAGACTGATACTGAAGTTCTTGTAAACTTTATCGAGCTATGTGTCTTAAATTCCAAAAGTATTGATAAAGGAATTTCTTTTGCTCTTAGTAAACTTGAAGGTGCATTTGGAATTGTACTAATTAAAAATTCAAACCCTGATATTATGTATGCTGCGAGGAAGGGAAGCCCCCTAGCTTTTGGAAAAAAAGGAAGTAATTTTTTTATAGCATCTGATGCTACACCAATAATTGAATATACTAAAAAAATCATCTACCTAGATAATGAGCATCTACTAAAAATAAATGGTAATGACTTTGAAATCCTAGACTTTAATTTAAACA
>CAJWTC010000012.1 GCA_913046795.1 uncultured Flammeovirgaceae bacterium
GTTAAATAACCCAAATGCGGTTACTTTAGAAATGCGGGTATTGACCTATATTGGAACGCAGTCCAGACTGCATTCCCTGGATGGTGGTATGGTAATCAGACACCATTCTTACAAGTATCGAGAGTTGCTTGTATGGATTGGGGTGCATCTTATGCTGAGGCTTATAATCCTTCGGACTTTAATGGTTCTTGGAATGGAGCCTATGCTGGGATAGTTCCTGATATAGACGCGATGATTGAAGCTGCTGCAGCTGCTGAATCTTGGATTCACGTTGGCGCAGGTAAAATCATTAAAGGTTATGTTATGCAACTTATGGTTGACAAACATGGTGATATACCTTATTCTGAGGCTTGGCAAGGTACAGCTAACCTAAGTCCAAAAGTTGACGACGCTCAGTCTGTATATACAGCTATTGCTGGATTATATGATGAGGGAATCGCTGATTTAGGTAAAACTGCTATTGGTGCTCCAGCTATCGATATCTTTTATGGTAACGATAAAGCTAAGTGGGTTACTCTTGCGAACACTCTTAAATTTAGAATGGCTCTAAATGAGGGTAATGCTGCAGGTGTAGCTTCAGCTTTAACTGCTGGTGTTATTGATGAGCAGGCTGAGGATTGGGTCTTTAGTTACGGAAGTAACAGACAAAATCCAGATTCTAGACACCCATGGTACGGTGGCGCTTATGAGTCCTTTGCTGGACCATATCAGTCAAATTACTTCATGTGGGAGTTAATGGAAGAGAAGCCTTTTGCTGATCCTAGACTTAGATATTATTATAAGAGACAAGACCTTCAGATGAATGATGAGGACTTGTTTACGTTAGATTGCGTTGTTCCAGATACTAGACCTTCTTGGTATGATAATCAGTATACTAATGCTTATGGAGAGACCAAAACTTGGCCTTTCTGTGGTGGTAGTTCATTAACTACTACTGATGGTGCGTATGCTAAAGGATACTGGGGTAGAGATCATGGAAATAATGACGGTACTCCTCCAGATGGTCAGAAGAGAACTCACAGAGGTATATATCCTGCTGCGGGTGCTTATGACGACGGAGATTCTTCTACTGAAACTGATGGTGCTGTTGAAGCTGGTTTAGCTCCAACTATTCACACTCAGCAAGGTGGTACAACGGGTGCTGGTGGTGATGGACACGCTCCAATCTTAATGGCTTCTAATGTATTCTTCATGAGAGCAGAAGCTGCTCTTGATGGATTCTCTAGCGAGAGTGCAAAAGATATGTTAGAACAAGCGATTAGGACTTCGGTTGCATCAGTTATGGATTACTCAAATGGTTGGGGATCTACTGGTGACTTCGATTTAAATGGAGTTGGTGCAGAACCTACTGCAAGAGCGATCGACAATTATGTCGGTTACGTTTTAGCTGCTTATGATGCTGCTGCAGATAATGAGGCAAAGATGAATATCATCGTTAAAGAGCACAGGCTCGCTTCATTCTCTAACGGTATCGAATTGTATAATGCTATGAGAAGAACTGGTCATCCTACTGAGATGCAAGGTCCTATGAAATTACAGGACGCTGGTACTTTTCCAAGGTTATTCCCTTATCCTGCCGATTTCTCTAACTTGAATGCTAACGCACCAGTTAGAACGGATTTCGGTGAGAAAATTTTCTGGGATAGAGCTGGAGTATTAAACTAAATTTTAAATTATATATAATATGAAAAATTTAAAAAAGTCGTTAATAGCGTTAATAGCTGCATTTGCAGTGTCATGTGGTGACCCTGATTTGCCGGTTGAATTATTCCCTACAATGGAATATGGCGCATATGCAAGGAAGATGACTCAAACTGGTACGTATAACTACTACGAGGTTGGATCATCTCAAATTGACTTATCAGTTGAGTACTACGATGCTAATAATGGGGCAAATATTGCTTCATATGCAATCGAAGTAGAGTACATTGATAACAAGACTGGTGGTGCAAAAAGTAAGCCAAGGACTGCTGTGAGAACAATTAATGCTTCTGAGTTTGGTACAAACGCAGATGGATTCTTGAGTTCTGATATTAGCCTTAGCTTTAATGATGCAATGTCAATACTTGGTATCACTTCTGCTGATGTAGACGGTGGTGCATATTTCAGGTATTGGTTTACAATTACCATGAATGATGGACGTACTTTTGGTTACGATAATACGGGACCAAATATGATGTCGTCAAATGCATTTGGTGCATTGTTTAGACTTAATGTTTATATAGTATGCCCTTCTTCTTTAGAAGGTGCTGTTGTTGCCACTTCAACTGAAGTTGGAGCTTGGTCAGGTGTTGCTGGTGGATTTACTTTAGCTGGCGTCACTGACGAACTAGTTAAATCTGGTCCGGCTGAAAACATCTATACTATGAAGAACGATAACACCCTAGGTGGATGGGGGCCAAATGGTGCTGATTACTCAGTTCCTGTAGCAACTGGACCGGAAATAACTGACGCATGTAATGTGTTAACTTATTCTGGAGCAGATGATTACAGTGAGACTTGGTCATTAGTAGATGGTTCCGTCTCTGTAAGTGCAGACAATAAAACTCTGTCTTACACATGGGAGAACACATATGGTGAATCTGCTGCGGTGGAATTAACCTATGCAGACGGATCTTCATGGCCAGCATTAACTAACTAGTCTATTAACATTTGTATTAATTTTAATACAAATTAAAAAAAAGGGGTAATCATTTGATTACCCTTTTTTTTTATTTCAACCGTTTCCATTTACTATGATAAGGAATATAAATAGTTGAGTTTGTAGAGTCAACAACTTTTCTTGCATAGTATAATATTATATTATCATTATCGATAATATCAATTCCCATTTTATACTTTAGCTCTGTTGGATTTTCACTGTTATAAAAAGCAATTGAATCTTCCTCTAATTCATATCTGTATATTTTATTAAAGTAAATGACATAATTATCAGCTTTGAAATATGTAATGGACGAGAATGGGTTTTCCTTCTCTTCTGTATTATCGATAACCAAAGTACTCGCTTTCCAGTCACCTGTCAAATCAATGTTTTTAGTACATGATGAAATAATAGATATTACTGAAATTATTAATAGCTTTTTCATAATTTACTTTTACTTTTCCGTAAGTTATGAAAAAAAATATATCATATTTTAGGCTTTTTTTAACTTTTTTGAAGACGGGTACGATATCATTTGGTGGTTACATGATGTTAATTGCTATGATAAGACACGAATTTTCGATTAGAAATAAGATAATTAAGAAAAAAAAAATTCTTGATGCTATAACTATGGCTAGTTTTCTGCCTGGTCCTATGGCTATTAATGTTGCCTCCTATATTGGTTTTATTCTTAAGGGATGGAAAGGTGCTGTTGTCTCTTTTGTTGCTGTTTTATTACCATCCTTCTTTATAATGGTTGTTTTTACCCATCTCTATATTAACTCAAAAAATATTCCTGGCTTTTCTTCCTTTTTTAATGGGGTTATGCCAGTTGTTGCTGCTGTAATATTTTCGGTTGCCTACGGATTCTATAAAGACTCAAAGGATAAAACTCTGGCTTTTTTGTTGTCAATTCTTAGTTTTACACTTACTGCTTTGATAAAGGGCTATATATCTATAATCCTCCCTCTTCTTGTCTGCGGTGGTCTTAACTTATTGTATAATGGGGATAAAATTAAGAAGATTACAAATCCCAAGAAGGCTTTTATCAGAGTGAAAGGAATTATAATAGCATCTCTGATAATGACAATATTATTAGTCTTTCTTAACACTGCTCCAATTGATACCCCAAGTTTTAATCTTTCTAAAGTTTTCGCAAATATTTCTCTTACATTATTTGGGGGAGGTTATGTGTTTATCCCTTACCTTGATAAAATTATAGTAGATCAGTTGGGATGGCTTACCCAAAGAGAATTTATAGATTCTATTGCTATGGGCCAGATTACTCCTGGACCTATTTTAATTACAGCTACTTTTATTGGGTATAAGATTAATGGATTATTAGGAGCTTTTTTATCTACACTATCTATCTTTCTTCCATCATCTGTCGTCATCATATTTTTTTCTAGGGTTTATTATTTTATTAAAAAAAATAGTACTGTAAAACTTATTATTAATGGATTTAAAATCGGAATTATTGGTTTAATATGTTACTCTGGGTACGTGATAATGTTTAAACAGCAGGAAACTTTTAATCTATATAGTATGGTATTATGCGGTTTAACTTTTGTAATATTAAATAAAACTAAGGTTCATCCAATATTTCTTATAATAGCCGCTGGTCTAATTGGTTATTATTTTGATTTTTAATAGATTTTAAGGTCAAATTTTCCAGATTGATACACAAGATAACTTGAACTATTTATCCATTCCCCAGTGTTATAGTAAGTGCTTGACTCTGATATAGGTATTTTAGATTCTCTGTGTGAATGACCAAAAATATATGCATGATTATTATTCTCTAAATCGTACTGTTTACAGAAATTATAAATTCTATCATTATTTTTTTTAGTTTCGTCTCTTTTTTTCTTATTAGATTTTGATAAAGACATTCCAAGTTTCATTCCTATATCTGGATGTAATATCCTGAAGAGATATTGAGAAATATTGTTCTTAAATATTGATTTCATTATCTTATATCCCCTGTCTCCCTCTCCAAGTCCGTCTCCATGGCCTACCAAAATTCTTGTCTTATCTAACTGGAAACTTTGATGATTTTCATAAACTTTTAATCCTATCTTTTCAAAATAGTCAATGGTCCACATGTCATGATTTCCTTTAAAAAAATGCACATTTATTCCATTTTCTATCATTTTAGATATTTTTGATAAAAAATTAAAATAATATTTTGGGACAACATGCTTATATTCAAACCAGAAGTCAAATACATCTCCCATGAGGAAAAGATCTTGGGCATTATCTTCAATTGAATCTAACCAATTAATTATATTATCTTCTCTAGCCTTAGATGATTCTTCGTTAGGTATTCCTAGATGAAAGTCTCCTGCAAAGTATATCTTCTTATTTTTCTGTAATTTGATTTGAATCCTCTCCATCTAACTCATTTTTCTTGTTAGTTGTTTTCTTTTCTTCTTGACTTTTATCTTCTTCAAAGCTTAAATCTAAATTAGATTTGAAAGGTCTTTTTCCTATCAGTTTTTCTAGATCATTCTGAAACAGAATCTCTTTTTCAAGTAGTTTTGTTGCAATCTTTTCAAGATCTGATTTTTTTTCAATAAGAAGTTTTTTTGTTCTTAGGTAAGCATTATCTATTATCCTTTTCACTTCCTGGTCAATTTTTTCAGCTGTTGACTCAGAATATGGTTTAGTGAAGTTATAATCTGACTGTTTCGAATCAAAAAAAGATAAGTTACCAATATTTTTATTCATTCCATATACAGACACTATGCTGTATGCCATTTTTGTTATTCTCTCAAGATCACTCAGTGCACCTGTAGATATTTTTCCAAAAACAATTTCTTCAGCTGCCCTCCCTCCAAGTGCCATACACATCTCATCAAGTAGCTGATCTGTCTGGTATAGGAACTGTTCTTTAGGTAAATATTGGGCATAACCTAAGGCAGCAATTCCTCTAGGTACAATACTAACCTTAACAAGTGGGTCCGCGTGTTCTAAGTACCATCCCGCAACCGCGTGACCTGCTTCATGGTATGCAACAATCTTTTTTTCTTCAGGAGATATAATCTTATTTTTCTTTTCAAGTCCTCCAATAACTCTATCTATAGCATCTTGGAAATCTTCCATCTCTATCGAATTTTTATTTTTCCTTGCAGCAATCAGAGCTGATTCATTACAAACATTAGCAATCTCAGCTCCAGCAAAACCAGGAGTCTGTGCTGCTAAATTTTTTACATTTACGCCATCATTAAGTTTTAAATTCCTGACGTGAACTTTAAATATTTCTTCCCTTCCCCTTAGGTCTGGCTTATCTATAGAAATTTGTCTATCAAATCTCCCAGGCCTTAAGAGTGCAGAGTCTAGGACATCGGGCCTATTGGTAGCTGCTAAAATTATAACACCTGAATCTGTTGAGAAGCCATCCATCTCCACAAGAAGTGAGTTGAGTGTGTTCTCTCTCTCGTCGTTAGATCCTGGCATTTGCCCTCTTCCTCTAGATCTTCCAATGGCATCTATCTCATCAATAAAAACAATACATGGTGCCTTTTCTTTTGCTTTTTTAAAAAGATCTCTGACCCTTGCCGCCCCGACTCCAACAAACATTTCAACAAAATCAGAACCTGAAAGGGAATAAAAAGGAACATTAGCTTCTCCAGCTACTGCTTTTGCAAGGAGTGTCTTTCCTGTACCAGGTGATCCAACAAGCAATGCTCCTTTTGGTATCTTTCCTCCTAGCTTAGTAAACTTTTTAGGATTTTGTAAGAATTCTACAATCTCTTTTACTTCCTCTTTAGCTTCTTCTAGACCGGCAACATCTCTAAACGTTAATTTAACTTTACTTTCTTTATCAAATAATGAAGCTTTAGATTTACTAATATTAAATATTTGACCACCTGGTCCTCCACCTGAAGACATTCTTCTAAGAAGGAACCAGAACCCGATTAGGATTAAAATTGTAAACCCCCATGTCTGGAGGAATGAGTAAATATCTGTTCTTGATTCAGTCAAATATTCAATTTCGTAAGAGTTTTGTTTTCCAAGGGAATTAATCAATTCATCATACCTATTTTCAAAGGACTCTATAGATGAGACTTCTAGGTTATAATGTGGCCCATAGGTATTATTAAGTAAGTTTGATGATTCTAACTCGTCTTTATAATTAGAGTTAAGTAGGGCGTCTTCATTTAATGTAATTTCAATAATTTCTTGATTTTTTATAACAACAATCTTAGCTACGTCATAACTTCTGATCATTTTCTGAAATCTATTATAGTCAATAGTAATTGGTTTGGAAGCAAAAAAACTGAAAGACAGATATATGAAAATAGTAACCCCTAATATCATCCATATCTGATTATTGAAGTTGTTATTCATAAAATTATTAGTATTCTTCTTCTTCATATTACTTAATTTTTAATATTTTTCATTACCATCACCCCATAACCCTTCTAGATTATATTGGTTTCTATTTTCTTTATTGAATACATGAACTACAACATCAATAAAGTCAATAAGAATCCATTCTGAGTTATTTTTTCCCTCAGTCTTCCATGGTTTTTCATGAAAGTTATTAAGTACATCTTCCTCAATTCCCTCAGAAATAGAATCTATATGTATATTTGATGTTCCAGTTGCAATAACAAAATAGTCTGTGACGGAGTTCTTGATATTTTTGAGGTTAATTATTTTAATATCCTCAGCTTTTTTGTTCTCCATACTTTCAGCAATAACTTTGCTTAGTGTATTAGACTTAATTTTTTCTTTAATTTTCAATAAGTTTTAAATATATAATATTAATGAGCAAATATATTGCCAACAAACTATTTAACGACAAAATTAGCATTTATGTGACAGAATGTCTTTCTACAAATGATTTTTTAACAAATCTTTTGAAAAGAAATAAGATTAGAGAGGGAGATTCTGTTATTACTGATTATCAGCATAAAGGTAGAGGCCAAAGAAACAATAATTGGTCTTCTGAAAGGGGATCGAATATTCTTTTCTCTTTTCTATTATCTCCAGATTTAATAGTAAATAATCAATTCTATTTGCATGTAATAATTTCAAATGCAATTATAAAAAGTCTTAAAAAAATTAATTTGAAAGGTAAGATTAAGTGGCCAAACGATATTTATGTTAATAATAAAAAAATAGCTGGAATATTAATAGAAAGTTTTATCTCAGGAAAGAAAGTTCAGAGCTCTATTGTTGGAATAGGTATTAATTTAAATCAAAAAATATTCAAAGGATTAAATGCCACTTCAGTTTTTATTGAGAAAAAAAAGGTAACTAAGAAAAATGCATTTATAAAAATTTTAAAAGAATCATTAGAGACGGAATATTTTAACTTCAATATGAATATGGATATAAGAATTAAAAAATATAAAAAATTACTTTATGCTTTAAATGAGATAAAAAAATTTAAATCTTCTTCTGAAATTTTTTATGCTAAAATAATTGATGTGTCACATAATGGAGATATTATTTTAAATATCAATGATAAACAAAAAAGTTTTTCCCACGGATCTATATCTTTGTTAGAAGATTAAAAGTTATAAGAAAGTTTTGAAATCTAAATATTTTATCATTTCAGCACCTTCAGGGTCAGGTAAGTCCTCACTAGCGAATTATCTATTAAGTAAAGAGGATAGTTTAGCTTTTTCGATATCATCTACAACTAGAAATAGAAGAGAAAAGGAGATTAACGGAGTTGACTATTATTTTATTTCAAAAGAACAATTTAAAGAACATATTAAACTAAAGGATTTTATTGAGTGGGAACAAGTATATACCGATGACTATAAAGGTACATTAAAGAGTGAAATTAATAGATTAGTTAATTTAGGTAAAAATATAATTTTTGATGTTGATGTAGTTGGAGGTTTGAATCTTAAAAAATATTTTGGTGAAGAAGCTTTATCAATTTTTATTGATGTCCCTTCGGTTGAGGCCCTCGAAGAAAGATTAAAATCTAGAGGTAGTGAAGGGAATAAAGAGATTAGAGAGAGAATAAATAAAGCAAGATTTGAGATAACAAAAAAAAAACTTTTTGATGTTATTTTGATGAATGATGATTTATCAGTAGCCTCACCTAAAATTCTCAAACTGGTAAAAAGCTTTTTAATAAGATGAGAGTTGGTTTATTTTTTGGCACTTTCAATCCCCTTCATAATGCCCACTTAGGAATTTGTAATAAATTATTAGAAAAAAAAATTATTGATGAAGTTTGGTTAGTTCTTACTCCTCATAGTCCCTATAAAAAATCAGATGACTTAGTTGATGCTTACATTAGATTAGATATGATAAATGAGGCAATAGCTAAACTTCAGAATATAAAAGTTTCTGACATTGAATTTGGAATGGAAAAACCAAATTACACTTACCTTACTTTAAAAGAAGTTAAAAAAAAGTTTCCAGATAATGAGTATATGATAATAATGGGAGAAGATAATTTTTTAAATTTTGATAAATGGAAAAATAATAAATTCATTAAATCAAATTTTCAGATAATATCATATCCAAGATCAAAAAAGAGTGTAAATAATATTTTTGATCATTATTTTGATTTGTCATCAAGTACTATTAGGGATTTAGTAAAAAGAAAGTCTGATATTTCATCACTTGTGCCTGATGAAATTTATTTATATATAAAAGAGAAAGGTCTATACCGTTAAATCGTTTTGATTTCGTTTTCTTTGTTTTGAACTATCTCGTCAATCCTACTTATTTTTTGATCGGTTATTTTTTGTACTTCAGCTTCTCCGTCTTTAATTAAATCTTCAGATATTCCATCGTTAGTAAGCTTTTTAATATATTCATTTGATTCTTTTCTTACCGATCTTATACTTATCTTTCCTTTTTCACCTTCAGCTTTTATCTGTTTTGCTAATAAATTTCTTCTCTCTTCTGTTAAAGGGGGAATATTTATTATTATATTTTCACCGTCATTTTGAGGAGAAAGGCCTATATCACTATTCATAATTGCTTTCTCTATTTCTTGTGTTATAGTTTTTTCCCACGGTTTAATAAATAATGTCCTTGTGTCTGGCGTTGTTATTGATGCAACTTGAATTAGTGGTGTTGGTGCACCATAATATTCTACTGATATACCATCTAACATACTTGGCATTGCCTTACCGGCTCGTATCTTCTTTAGTTCAGAAGCTAGAAATTGAATTGATTTATCCATTCTTTCTTTAGTGTCCTCAAGAATTAGTTGAATTTCTTCCATATCAATAAATTAATGTTCCTATTTTTTTTCCTTTAATTAAATTAGATAAGTTACCTGGTTTGTTCATGTCGAAAACAATAATTGGTAAACTATTTTCTTTACATAGTGTAAATGCTGTCATATCCATAATATTAAGATTTTTTTCATATGCCTCACTGAATGATAACTCATCAAATTTCACTGCATTCTTATCTTTTTCAGGGTCTGCACTATACACTCCATCAACTCTAGTTCCTTTAAGAACAATATTAGCTTCAATTTCAATGGCTCTTAAACTTGCAGTTGAGTCAGTAGTAAAATAAGGTTTCCCAAGTCCTGCCCCAAAGATTACTATTCTTCTTTTTTCCAGATGCCTAATTGCTCTCCTCCTTATAAAGGGTTCACATACCTGATCTATATTAAAACCTGACATTAGTCTAGTATCACAACCTAGTTTTTCTAGATGGCTTTGTAATGCCATGCTATTTATCAGTGTTGCTAACATTCCCATATAATCTCCTTGAACTCTATTGATACCTGATTCTTCTGCTTCTATCCCCCTATATATATTACCTCCACCTATTACAACTGCAATCTCAATACCCTCATCGTGAATATTTTTAATTTCTCTAGAATATTTTTCTATAAGGTTTGAATCGATACCAAAACCTTTACCCCCCATCAACGCCTCACCACTAAGTTTAAGTAGAATCCTAGAATATTTCATAATATAATAACTAATATAATTATAAATAGATGTAATTATATCAATGAAAGTACAGATATTTTTTGTTTGTACAAATTGTTATAAAAATTTGTTATAAATAAAAAAGAATATAATTTTGCTGACCTTTGAGCTTTATAGGCAAAATATTGTAGATTTTAAGAATGGGGGGATACCAAAGCGGTCAACTGGGGCAGACTGTAAATCTGTTGACTTATGTCTTCGCAGGTTCGAATCCTGCTCCCCCCACTTATTTTTATGATAGACAAGCGGGCGTAGCTCAGTTGGTAGAGCGACAGCCTTCCAAGCTGTAGGTCGAGGGTTCGAATCTCTTCGCCCGCTCTAATGCCGATGTAGCTCAGAGGTAGAGCACTTCCTTGGTAAGGAAGAGGTCACGGGTTCAATTCCCGTCATCGGCTCGAAAAAAATGTTAAAAATTGTATTATTATATAAATAAGTTAAATTTGAGTTAAATTTTAAAATTATGGCAAAAGAATCCTTTGATAGATCGAAACCCCATGTAAATATTGGGACTGTAGGTCACGTTGATCATGGTAAAACTACTCTTACTGCTGCTATCACTAAAGTCCTAGCGGATAAAGGTCTAGCAGAGCAGAGAGATTTTGATCAAATTGATAATGCTCCTGAAGAAAAAGAGAGGGGTATTACTATAAATACTGCGCATGTTGAATATCAAACTGATAATAGGCATTATGCTCATGTTGATTGTCCTGGTCACGCAGATTATGTTAAAAATATGGTAACTGGAGCGGCACAGATGGATGGTGGAATCCTTGTTGTTGCTGGTACAGACGGCCCAATGCCTCAGACAAGAGAGCATATCTTACTAGCTAGACAAGTAGGTGTACCTGCTCTAGTGGTTTTTATTAATAAGGTTGACCTTGTTGATGATGCTGAACTTTTGGAGTTAGTGGAAATGGAAATTAGAGAACTTTTAAATTTTTATAAGTTTCCAGGAGACGATATTCCTGTTGTTCAAGGTTCTGCTTTAGGAGCTTTAGAAGGTAAAGCTGAGTGGGTTGAAAAAATAATGGAACTAATGGGTCATGTTGATTCATACATTCCTGAACCAACAAGAGAAACAGATAAAGACTTTTTAATGCCTGTTGAGGATGTATTCTCAATTACAGGTAGAGGTACTGTTGCAACTGGAAGAATAGAAAGAGGTGTTACAAATACCGGTGATGCTGTTGATATTATTGGTATGGGTGCTGAAGATTTAAAGTCGACTATTACTGGTGTTGAGATGTTTAGAAAGATCTTAGATAAAGGTCAAGCAGGTGATAATGCAGGTCTTCTCCTTAGAGGTATTGAAAAAACTGATATCAGAAGAGGAATGATTATTTGTAAGCCTGGTTCGGTTACACCTCATGCTCATTTCAAAGCTGAAGTTTACGTCTTATCTAAGGAAGAAGGTGGAAGACACACTCCATTCTTTAATAAGTATAGACCTCAATTTTATATGAGAACAACTGATGTTACAGGAGAGATAATGTTACCTGATAAAGTTGAAATGGTTATGCCTGGAGATAATTTAACAATTGAAGTTAAATTAATCAATAAGGTTGCTCTTGAACAAGGTTTAAGATTTGCTATTAGAGAGGGTGGTAGAACAGTTGGAGCAGGTCAAGTAACAGAAATTTTAGACTAAATTTTAAAACTTTTATTTAATTCTAATTATTTAACTTATTATTTGTTAAATAATAACAATTATTCTAAATTTGCAGGCCGTTGGCCTGCATTTTAGTTATACGGGTGTAGCTCAATTGGTAGAGTAGCGGTCTCCAAAACCGTTGGTTGGGTGTTCGAGTCACTCCACCCGTGCTACGGCCGTTAAATTTTTTGATATGAATAAATTAGTTGTTTTAATATCTGAATCTTATCAAGAAATGGTAAATAAAGTTACCTGGCCCAGCATAAGTAGCCTCCAGAGCAGTTCATGGCTCGTACTGGTTGCCTCCCTCATTTTTGCACTTTTTATAGGTTTAATAGATTTGGGATTTGAAAATATTATGACATTTTTTTACGATACTTTTTAATAGTTTGATATGAGTTTAAATTGGTACGTTTTGAGGGCTATTAGTGGAAAAGAAGGGAAGATTAAGACTTATCTTGAAAAGGAAATTAATAGAAGTAAACTTGAAAAGTTTATACCTGAAGTTATGATACCATACGAGAAGGTGTATGTTATGAGAAATGGTAAGAAAAAAATTAAGGAAAGAAATTACCTCCCAGGGTATGTTTTAGTATCAGCTGATTTCTCGCATGGTGAGGTTCAACATGTAATTAAAAATATTCCAGGAGTAATTGGTTTTCTAGGTTCAGGAACAGGTTCATCTAGAGTACCTATTCCTCTAAGAGAGGCAGAAATTAATAGGCTTTTTGGGAAATTTGATGGTTCTGATAATCAGGAAGAAGTAATGTTGTCACCATTCGTAGTTGGAGAAGATGTTAAAGTCATGGATGGTCCATTTAGTGGTTTTACAGGATCAATAGCTCAGATTTTTGAAGATAGAAAAAAGTTAAATGTTACAGTAAAAATATTTGGTAGAAATACGCCTGTAGAATTAAATTATTATCAGGTTGAAAAATCAAGTTAAGAAATATGGCTAAACAAATAGATGGTTATTTAAAATTACAAGTGAGGGGAGGACAAGCTAACCCTGCACCACCAGTTGGTCCTGCTTTAGGTAGTAAGGGTGTTAATATAATGGAATTTTGTAATCAATTTAATGCCAGAACTGATGATAGGAAAGGCCAAGTATTACCTGTAGTTATAAGTATCTATAAGGACAAATCTTTCGATTTTATTATTAAGACCCCACCTGCTTCTGTTCTAATTTTACAAGCGGCAAATAAGAAAAAGGGATCTGATCAGCCTAACCTTAATAAGGTGGCTTCTATAACATGGGATCAAGTGAAAGATATTGCAGAAACTAAGATGAAAGATTTAAATGCATTAAAAGTTGGTTCTGCTATGAAAATGATAGCTGGAACAGCTAGAAGCATGGGTGTTAAAGTTAAAGGTGTTTTTCCTGAAAATTTAAATTAATATGGCAAGGTTATCTAAAAATAGAAAGTTATCTTTTGAAAAATATAATGTAGATAAAATCTACAGTATTGAAGAAGCCGCAAAGCTTGTAAAAGATATAACAACAACAAAATTTGATTCTTCAGTTGATCTTGACATAAGATTAGGTGTAGATCCAAAAAAAGCTGACCAAATGGTTAGAGGTGTAGTTTCTTTGCCACACGGTACAGGTAAGACAATTAAAGTACTTGCTATTTGTTCTCCTGAAAAAGAAGATGAGGCAAAGAAAGCTGGGGCAGATTATGTTGGGTTAGATGAATACATAAAAAAAATAAATGAAGGTTGGACAGATGTCGATGTAATAATAACACAGCCCCCTTTAATGGCTAAACTTGGCAAGTTAGGTAAGGTTCTTGGACCGAGAGGATTAATGCCTAATCCAAAATCTGGCACTGTAACTAATGAAATTGGCAAGGCTATTACTGATGTTAAAAAAGGTAAGATTGATTTTAAGGTAGACAAATCAGGAATAATTCATGCTGCCGTTGCTAAAGTTTCCTTTGATGCAAAGAAAATTGAAGAGAATGCTATGGAATTGTTAAATACCATAAAAAAGCTAAAGCCTTCTTCTTCTAAAGGTATTTATTTTAAAAGTGTAAGTTTATCAAGTACTATGAGCAGTTCGATTAAAATTGATAGTAGTGCTCTTGCAAACTAAATTATTATGAGAAAAGAAAGTAAAGTTGATTTAGTAAACGATTTAACTACAAAATTCAAGGAGAATAATATCTTCTATTTGTTAGATGCATCCGGTTTAACAGTTGCTCAGGTAAACGCATTTAGAGAAAAATGTTTTAAGAGAGATGTTGAATACAAAGTAGTTAAGAACACCTTTATTAAAAAGGCTCTTGAAGGACAAGAAGGCGATTTCTCCGAAATAATTGAAGGAGATGTATTGAAAGGATTTTCAGGTCTTTTGTTTGCAAGTCAAAGCCCAGGTGGTCCTGCTAAAGTTTTAAAAGAATTTAGAAAAGACAATGATTCAGATCATCCTTCTTTGAAGGCGGCATCTATTGAGTCTGATTTTTTTATAGGTGATGAGCATCTTGATTCGTTATCTAAATTAAAGGGAAAAGAAGAAATTATTGGAGATATTGTTGCTTTGCTACAATCTCCAGCAAAAAATATTATTTCATTACTGAAAAGTTCTGAGAATAAGATTTCAGGTGTTGTTAAGGCACTTGGAGATAAACAAGAATAGAGTATTAAATTTAAATTATAATAAAATGGCAGATATAAAGAAGATAGCTGAAGAATTAGTAAATCTATCAGTTAAAGATGTTAGTGAACTAGCAAATATTTTAAAAGATGAATATGGTATTGAACCAGCAGCAGCAGCAACAGTAGCAGTTGCAGGTGGTGCTGCAGGTGGTGCTGCAGATGTAGCAGCAGAAGAGAAAACCAGTTTTGATATAACCCTCAAATCAGCGGGTGCATCTAAATTAGCTGTGGTTAAGTTGGTAAAAGAAATTACTGGCCTAGGTTTAAAAGATGCTAAAGATATGGTTGATGGAGCACCTAAAGCAATTAAGGAAGGTGTGCCAAAAGAAGAAGCAGAGTCAGCTAAAAAACAGTTAGAAGAAGCTGGAGCTGAAGTTGATTTAACTTAATTAAATACATCATTATTTACTTATTTCCGTAATAATAATTTACGGTTTGTATAATATTATAAATTTACAATCAATTGAAAGACTTATCAAGTAGAACCGATTTTTCCAAACTTACCAATTTAACAGAGTATCCAGATTTTTTGGATGTTCAACTACAGTCTTATAAAGACTTTTTTCAATTAGAGACACCTCCAGAAAAAAGAGATAATGAAGGGCTCTTCAAGGTGTTTATTGAGAACTTTCCAATATCTGACTCTAGAGAAAACTTTGTGCTTGAGTTTATAGATTATACTGTAGATCCTCCAAAATATTCTGTGAGTGAGTGTATTGACAGAGGTCTAACCTATTCTTTGCCTTTAAAAGCAAAGCTAAGACTCATTTGTAATGACGAGGATAACGATGATTTTGAAACTATTGAACAGGAGGTTTTTCTTGGTAATATTCCATACATGACCAATAAAGGATCTTTTGTTATAAATGGAGCTGAAAGAGTTATTGTATCTCAATTACATAGATCCCCTGGCGTTTTCTTTGCACAAAGTAAACACACTAACGGGACTCCTTTATATTCTGCAAGAATAATTCCGTTTAGAGGTTCATGGATTGAATTTGCAACTGATGTAAATAATGTCATGTATGCATACATTGATAGGAAGAAAAAGTTCCCAATAACTACATTGCTCAGAGCTATAGGATTTGGATCAGATAAAGATATACTTGACATTTTCCAATTATCTGAAGAGGTTAAGTCATCTAAAGTAAATTTGAAGAAGGCCCTTGGAAGAAAACTCGCTGCCAGAGTTTTAAAAACATGGGTCGAAGATTTTGTTGATGAAGATACAGGTGAGGTTATTTCTGTTGATAGAAATGAATTAATTTTAGATAGAGATCATATTTTAGAAGAAGAAGATATTGAGACCATTATTAATTCTGAAGCACCATTTGTGACCATACATAGAGAAGACATTAATGCCGGCGAATATCAAATTATTTACAACACTCTAAAGAAGGATGTTTCAAATTCTGAAAAAGAAGCTCTAGAAGAAATATATAGACAACTGAGGAATACTGAGGCTCCTGATGAGCAGACGGCAAGAGATATTATACAAAACTTATTCTTTAGTGATAAGAGGTATGACCTTGGAGAAGTTGGAAGATATAGGATCAATAAAAAGCTTAATATAGATACTGATCATGAGGTTAGAGTGCTTACTAAAGAAGATATTATATTGATTGTGAAGTATTTAATTACACTTATAAATGCTAAGACAGTTGTTGATGATATAGATCATTTAAGTAACAGAAGAGTGAGGACAGTAGGAGAGCAACTTTATTCTCAATTTGGTGTGGGGCTAGCTAGAATGTCTAGAACAATAAGAGAAAGAATGAATGTGAGAGATAACGAAGACTTTAAACCTGTTGATTTGATTAACGCAAGAACTCTAACATCTGTAATTAATTCATTTTTTGGTACCAACCAGTTATCTCAATTTATGGACCAGACGAATCCTCTTGCTGAAATTACTCATAAGAGAAGAATGTCTGCCCTAGGTCCAGGTGGTTTATCCAGAGAAAGAGCTGGTTTTGAAGTTAGAGATGTGCATTATACCCATTATGGAAGGCTTTGTACAATTGAAACACCTGAAGGACCAAATATCGGACTTATATCATCTCTGTGTGTACACGCAAAAGTTAACAGTATGGGGTTTATTGAGACTCCATACAGGAAAGTTGAAGGTGGCAAAGTTGATCTCAAAGGTGATATTCAATACCTAACTGCTGAAGATGAGGATGAGTCATTCATTGCTCAAGCTAATGTTCCTCTTAAAAGTAATGGATCATTTGTTGATAAGACGATTAAGGCTAGATATGAAGGTGATTTCCCTTTAGCAAAGGATAAAGATCTAAAATATATGGATGTAGCACCTAATCAAATTGTATCTGTTGCCGCTTCTTTAATTCCTTTCCTTGAACATGATGACGCAAATAGGGCATTAATGGGATCAAATATGATGAGGCAAGCAGTTCCATTAATGAAACCACAGTCCCCTATTGTTGGAACTGGAATGGAGTACAGGGTTGCCAAAGACTCAAGGTCAACAATTATTGCAGAGGGTAAAGGAACTGTATCATATGTTGACTCTACAAAAATTGAGATAAAATATGATTTAGACAAGAATGAAAAGCTTGTCTCCTTCGATGAAAAATCTAAGTCTTATGAGTTAATCAAATTCAGAAGGACAAATCAAGATACTTGTGTTAATTTGACACCTACTGTTAAAGTTGGAGATAAGGTTAGAAAAGGCCAAGTAATTTGTGAAGGTTTTGCAACTGAAAAGGGTGAGTTAGCACTTGGAAGAAATTTAAAAGTTGCATTTATGCCTTGGAAAGGTTATAATTTTGAGGATGCTATAGTTATTTCCGAAAAGGTTGTTAAGGAAGATGTATTTACATCGTTACATATCGAAGAATTTAAGTTAGAGGTAAGGGACACTAAAAGAGGAGAAGAGGAGTTTACTAATGAAATCCCAAATGTAAGTGATGAAGCAATCGGTAATTTAGATGAATCTGGATTAATTAGAGTTGGTGCAAAAGTTAAAGAAGGAGATATTTTAATTGGTAAAATTACTCCTAAAGGAGAGAGCGATCCAACTCCAGAGGAGAGGTTATTAAGAGCAATCTTTGGAGATAAGGCTGGAGATGTTAAGGATGCTTCACTCAAGGCACCACCTTCCTTAAATGGTGTTGTTGTTGATACTAAATTATTTACGAGACAAAAGAAAGACAAGGATTCAAAAAAGATTGCTAAAAAACAAATTGACATCCTTAAAGCTGATTATGGCAAGTCTTTGGTTGAGTTAAAAGAAAAGTTAATTGTCAAGTTTGAAAAGTTACTGATCAATAAGAAAACTAATGGAGTAAATCACAAGTATGGAGAAGAATTGATAAAACCTGGAGTAAAGTTTTCAAAGAAGGTAATTCAAGACAAGCTTTTCCCAACTAAAAATAAATATTATGATATTAATAGCTTGAATGTTCCAGAAGAATCAAGTCTGATTCAAGATGTGGTCTTGGAAGATTGGACAGAAGACAAAAAAATAAATACTCTTGTTTCAAAAGCTGTTAAAAACTATGTTGTCAAGAGGAATGATTTAGCTTCTAGTTTTAAGAAAGAAAAGTTTTCTTTAGAAGTTGGAGATGAATTAGCACCTGGTATAGTTCAGATGGCTAAAGTTTATGTTGCTAAAAAGAGAAAGTTAAAAGTTGGCGATAAAATGGCTGGTAGACATGGTAACAAAGGTGTTGTTGCTAGAATTGTTAAGGAAGAAGACATGCCATTTTTAGAAGATGGTTCTACTGTTGATATAGTTCTCAATCCATTAGGTGTTCCTTCTAGGATGAATATAGGTCAGCTTTATGAAACAGCTTTAGGATGGGCTGGATTAAATCTTAATAAGAAATATAGAACTCCAATTTTTGATGGTGCAACTGCAGATGAGGTCAGTAAAGAGCTTAAAGAAGCTGGCTTACCACCTTTTGGTAGAACAGATCTTTACGACGGATCAACAGGCAAGAAGTTTGATCAGCCTGTAACTGTTGGTGTAATATATATGCTGAAATTAGGACATTTAGTGGACGATAAGATGCATTCTAGATCAATAGGTCCTTATTCACTTATCACACAACAACCTCTTGGAGGTAAGGCACAGTTTGGTGGTCAAAGATTTGGTGAAATGGAAGTATGGGCTCTAGAAGCTTTTGGAGCATCTCATATCCTTCAAGAAATTTTAACAATTAAATCAGATGATATAGTTGGTAGAGCTAAAGCTTATGAAGCTATAGTAAAAGGTGATAATATGCAACCTCCAGGAATTCCAGAATCTTTTAATGTACTGGTTCATGAATTAAGAGGCCTAGCACTAGAAATAACAATGAAATAATAATTTGAATTATGATATCAAGGAAAACAAATAAATCAAGTGACTTCTCTAAAATTATTGTAAGCTTAGCATCGCCTGAGTCTATTTTAGAAAATTCATTCGGGGAGATAACAGCTCCAGAAACTATCAATTACAGAACATTTAAACCAGAGATGGGTGGCTTATTTTGTGAAAGAATTTTTGGTCCTGTTAAAGACTGGGAATGTCACTGCGGTAAGTATAAAAGGATAAGATATAAGGGGATTATATGTGATAGGTGTGGTGTTGAAGTAACAGAGAAGAAAGTTAGAAGAGAACGAATGGGACATATTGAGTTGGTAGTTCCTGTTGCTCATATATGGTATTTTAGAACCCTACCTAACAAGATTGGTTATATGCTTGGTATACCAGCTAAAAAATTGAATCAAATTATATACTATGAAAGGTATGTTGTTATAAATCCTGGTGTAAAGGAAGAAGATGGTTGTCAGAAAATGGATCTTTTAACTGAGGAAGAATATTTAAATATAGTTGATTCACTACCAAAAGATAATCAAATGCTTCCTAATGATGATCCAAACAAATTTATTGCAAGGATGGGAGCAGATGCAGTTAGTGATCTTTTATCTCAAATTGATTTAGATGGGTTGTCAGTTGATTTAAGATATAAGGCTGCCAATGAGACATCACAACAAAGGAAAGCGGAAGCATTAAAGAGACTCAGAGTTATTGAATCTTTTAGAGATTCGCGTGAGAATATAGAGAATAATCCAGAGTGGATGGTAGTTAAAATGATTCCGGTAATTCCACCTGAGTTAAGACCTTTAGTTCCACTTGATGGAGGTAGGTTTGCCACATCCGACCTAAATGATCTATATAGAAGAGTTATAATAAGAAATAATAGATTAAAGAGGTTATTAGAGATAAGAGCCCCTGAAGTCATTTTAAGAAATGAAAAAAGAATGCTTCAAGAAGCAGTCGATTCTTTATTTGATAACTCAAGAAGGATAAATGCTGTTAGATCTGATGGAAACAGATCATTGAAATCTCTTACTGACATGTTAAAAGGTAAGCAAGGAAGATTCAGACAAAATCTTTTAGGAAAAAGAGTTGACTATTCAGGTAGATCTGTAATTGTGGTTGGTCCAAAACTCAAAATGCATGAGTGTGGTTTACCAAAGGATATGGCAGCTGAGTTATTTAAACCTTTTATAATAAGAAAATTAATTGAAAGAGGTATTGTAAAAACTGTAAAATCAGCTAAAAAACTTGTTGATAGAAAGGAACCTGTAATATGGGATATTTTAGAAAATGTATTGGTTGGTCATCCTGTATTATTAAATAGGGCACCTACGCTCCACAGGCTTGGTATTCAAGCATTTCAACCAAAACTAATTGAAGGTAAGGCTATTGAACTCCATCCGTTATCATGTACTGCATTCAATGCTGACTTTGATGGTGATCAGATGGCTGTCCATGTTCCTCTTGGACATGAGGCTATAATTGAGGCTTCATTACTCATGTTAGGTTCAAATAATATATTAAATCCAGCTAATGGTGCACCTATAACAGTTCCATCACAGGATATGGTATTAGGTTTATATTATGTTTCTAAAGGCAGAAAATCTACAAAAGACTTTCCTATAAAGGGGGAAGGTGCAATCTTTTCAAATCCAAAAGAGGTTATAATTTCTCTTAATGAAGGTAAGGTTGAGAAAAATGCTTTAATTAAGTTAAGGGCTAACATTAGGAAATCTGATGGAACTTTTCAAACTAAAATAATAGATACTGTAGCTGGAAGAGTTCTATTTAACACTATGATTCCTGAAGAGGTTGGATATATGGATGAGCTTCTAACAAAGAAAAAACTTCAGCAAGTCATTTCTATTGTTTATAAGATTTGTGGTATTTCAAGGACAGCTAAATTTCTTGACGACATCAAGGAGCTTGGTTTCAGCATGGCATACGAAGGAGGACTTTCTATGGGACTGGGAGATATTCAGGTGCCAGATGCTAAAACATCTATGGTAGATTCTGCAAAAAAAGAAGTTAATACAGTTTGGGATAATTATTACATGGGTTTGATTACAGATAACGAAAGATACAATCAGGTTATTGATATCTGGACCAGAGCTAACACTAAACTCACAACTACTTTGATGAATCAGTTAGAAGATGATAGACAAGGTTTCAATCCTATCTATATGATGATGGATTCTGGAGCTAGAGGTTCTAGGGAACAAATAAGACAGCTTGGTGGTATGAGGGGTCTTATGGCAAAACCTCAAAAAAACCTGTCTGGATCAGTTGGTGAAATTATCGAAAACCCAATTCTTTCAAACTTCAAAGAAGGACTTGATGTTATAGAATATTTTATTTCAACACACGGAGCTAGAAAAGGTTTAGCTGATACGGCTCTCAAAACTGCTGATGCTGGATATTTAACAAGAAGATTAGTCGATGTTGCTCAAGATGTAATTATAAATGAGCAAGACTGTGGAACCTTAAGAGGTGTCACTGTAAGTGCTCTAAAAGATAATGAGGATATTGTTGAACCTTTATCTGAGAGGATTCTTGGAAGAGTTACAGTTCATGATGTATATGATCCAATTACTAATAAACTCATAATTGAATCTGGTGAAGAAATAAATGAAGAGATAGCATTTCAAATTGATCAAACAAGCATTGATGAAATAGAGATTAGGTCAGTTCTCACATGTGAGACAAAAAGAGGAGCTTGTGCTAAATGTTATGGTAGAAACCTAGCTAATGGTAACATGGTTAATGTTGGAGAGGCTGTCGGAGTTATTGCTGCTCAGTCGATTGGAGAACCTGGTACTCAGCTTACTCTCAGGACGTTTCATGTTGGAGGTACTGCTTCTAATATTGCTGTAGATGCGACAATTAAAGCTAAATTTGATGGAAAGATTGTTTTTGATGGAATAAGATCTGTACCTACTAAAAATAGTGAAGGAAATAAAGCAGTAGTAGTTATGGCTAGGAGTGGGGAGGTAAAGGTAGTTGACAAAAAAGGTATTACATTAATTTCTAATATTGTTCCTTACGGTTCTTACCTTCAGGTAAAGGATGGACAGAATATATCTAAGGGGGATACTATTTGTAATTGGGATCCTTATAATGCTGTCATACTTTCAGAAATTAAAGGAAAGGTTGAATTTGAGTCTATTGAGGAAGGAATCACTTTTAAAGAGGAGTTTGATGAACAAACTGGTCATAAAGAGAAGGTTATTGTTGAATGTAGAGATAAAACTAAAAACCCTGCAATTATTGTAACATCTGCAGGTGAAGATAAATCTTACAATATTCCTGTTGGAGCTCATTTATCAGTTGATAAGGGAGATAAGGTAAATCCTGGTGCTATTTTATCTAAGATTCCAAGAATGATTGGCCAATCAAGAGATATTACTGGTGGATTACCAAGAGTAACTGAGTTATTTGAAGCTAGAAATCCTTCAAACCCTGCAGTTGTTAGTGAAATTGATGGTGTTGTAACCTATGGTGGAATCAAGAGAGGAAACAGAGAGATCTTTATTGAGTCAAAGGATGGTACTAAGAAGAAGTATCTGGTATCTCTTTCCAAACATATTCTAGTACAAGACAACGACTATGTAAAAGCAGGATCAGCTTTATCTGATGGTGCTATTACTCCTGCCGATATTTTGTCAATTAAAGGACCAACAAAAGTTCAGGATTATTTAGTTAATGAAATACAAGAAGTGTACAGACTTCAGGGTGTTAAAATTAATGATAAACATATTGAAGTTATTGTAAGGCAGATGATGCAGAAAGTTATAATTATTGATCCAGGTGATACTAATTTCTTACAAGATGAGAAAGTTGACAAATTAATGTTTAATAATGTAAATGATTCAATTTTTGAGAAGAAAGTTATTACTGATCCTGGAGATTCTAATAAATTCAAAATAGGACAGCTTATATCCTCTAGAGAACTGAGAGATGAAAATTCATCATTAAGGAGAAACGATAAAAAAATAATTGAGGTCAGAAATGCTGATGCAGCAGTATCTAGGCCATCTCTCCAAGGTATAACTAGAGCTTCTTTAGGAACGGAAAGCTTTATTTCAGCTGCTTCTTTCCAAGAAACTACTAAGGTATTGAGTGAGGCGTCTATAAGGGGTAAAGCAGATGATTTAAGAGGTCTCAAGGAGAATGTTATTGTTGGGCATTTAATTCCTGCTGGAACAGGAAGTAGAGAATACAATGATCTAATCGTAGGTTCTGAAAAAGAATATAATGATTTGATGAGTAAGTCAGATGATAGTGTTCTGGAAGACGGGGTAAATATTGATGTTATTGAGGAAGATAAAGTAGATCAGAAATGAGTCAAAAACAAAGCCAGATAAATATTGAACTATCTGATGAGATATCAAAGGGTAAATATGCAAACCTTGCAATGATCGCTCATTCAAGTAGTGAGTTTGTTATTGATTTCATACAGTTGATGCCTGGAGTTCCAAAAGCTAAAGTTAACTCTAGGATAATCATAACCCCAGAACATGCTAAGAAGTTTTCCCTAGCATTAAATGATAATATTGCTAAGTATGAACAGAAGTATGATGAAATTAAAGATTTTAATGAATTACCAAAATTCCCTTTGGATATAAATGCTCAACAATAAATGAAATCATTCTTATTTTATAAAGTTTTTAAAAATTTTGTTAAAGACAAATGGTTTTCTATTTTTGCGTCGCGTTAAAATAATATAATATGCCAACGATACAACAGTTAGTAAGGAAGGGTAGGAAGAAACTTAAGTCAAAATCTAAGTCTCCTGCTTTGGATTCTTGTCCTCAAAAGAGAGGGGTTTGTACTAGGGTTTACACAACAACTCCTAAGAAGCCTAATTCAGCTATGAGAAAAGTTGCCAGAGTTAGGTTATCACATGGCAAAGAAGTTAATGCATATATTCCTGGTGAGGGCCATAACCTTCAAGAGCACTCAATTGTTCTTATTAGAGGTGGAAGAGTGAAAGATCTACCTGGAGTTAGATATCATGTTATAAGAGGAACGCTTGATACTGGTGGAGTTGATGATAGAACTCAGAGAAGGTCTAAGTACGGTGCTAAAAGACCAAAGGCTAAGAAATAAGAATGAGAAAGTCAAAACCTAAAAAAAGATATTTCCTTCCAGATCCTATTTTCAAGGATACTTTAGTAACTCAGTTTGTAAATAATTTAATGAAGGATGGTAAAAAGAGCACATCCTATTCTATTTTCTATGATGCATTAAAAATAGTTGAGGACAAAACAAAAGAAAAAGGTTTGGATGTATGGAAAAAAGCATTAAACAATGTAATGCCATCTGTTGAAGTAAAGAGTAGAAGAGTTGGAGGTGCTAATTTTCAAGTTCCAATTGAGGTTAGACCCTCTAGAAAAATCACTTTAAGCCAAAAGTGGCTTATCCAATTTGCTAGATCTCGAGGTGAAAAATCTATGAAAGAGAGATTAGCTAATGAAATTGTGGCTGCATCCAAGGGTGAGGGCAATGCTGTTAAAAAGAAAGAAGACACTCATAGAATGGCTGAAGCAAACAAAGCATTTTCACATTTTAGATTCTAAAAGAAAAATATGGCATCAATCAAAGATTTAAGTTATTTAAGGAATATTGGTATCATGGCCCACATAGATGCAGGAAAAACAACTACTACAGAAAGGGTTTTATATTATACTGGTTTAAGTCACAAAATTGGAGAGGTACATGATGGTGCTGCAACAATGGATTGGATGGAGCAAGAGCAGGAAAGAGGTATAACAATAACTTCTGCAGCTACAACAACTTTTTGGAAATATCCTACTCAGCAAGGAAAGCTTGTAGATACTACTAATGATTTTAGAGTAAATATAATTGACACACCTGGTCACGTTGACTTTACTGTTGAAGTTGAGAGATCTCTTAGAGTTTTAGATGGAGCTGTAGCACTTTTTTGTGCTGTATCGGGGGTTGAGCCTCAATCTGAAACAGTTTGGAGACAGGCAGATAAATACAAAGTTCCTAGAATATGTTTTGTTAATAAGATGGATAGGGCAGGTGCAGATTTCCTCAATGTTGTAAAAGAAATTAAGGAGAAGCTTAATGCTAAGCCTGTTCCTCTTCAAATACCTATTGGTGCAGAGGAAGGCTTTAAAGGAGTTGTTGATTTGATAACAAAAGAGGCTATGGTTTGGAATGAAGCTGATCAAGGCATGACATATGAGGTTATTGATATTCCTGATGATCTTAAAGATACAGTGGATGAATGGAGACAAAATTTAGTAGAAAGTGTTGCAGAATATGATGACAATTTATTAGAAAAGTTTTTCGATGATCCTGATTCCATAACTAAAGAAGAGATGATGTCAGCTATTAGGAAAGCAGTTATTGATATGTCCTTCTCTCCTGTTATGTGTGGTTCTGCATTTAAAAATAAAGGAGTTCAAGCTCTTCTGGATGCAGTATGTGCCTATTTACCATCTCCTCTAGATCTACCTCCAGTCTCTGGTTCTGACCCAGACAGTGATGCTGATGTTACAAGAAAGCCATCTAACGATGAGCCTTTTGCAGCACTTGCATTCAAGATTGCTACAGATCCATTTGTAGGCAGATTATGTTTCTTCAGAGTATATTCTGGTAAATTAGATGCCGGATCTTATGTTTTTAATAACAGAAACGGAAAAAAAGAGAGGATATCTAGGCTAATGCAGATGCATTCTAATAAACAAAACCCAATTAAAGCTGTTGAAGCTGGCGATATCTGTGCAGGCGTTGGTTTTAAAGATATTAAAACAGGTGATACATTATCCGACGAAAAGTCTAAAATTGTTTTAGAGTCAATGAGTTTTCCAGATCCAGTTATTGGATATGCTATAGAACCTAAGCAACAGGCTGATGTTGATAAATTAGGAATGGCTGTAAGCAAATTGGTAGAAGAAGATCCAACTTTAAGAGTTCAGACTGACGAAGAGACTGGTCAAACAGTACTAAGGGGTATGGGAGAGCTGCATTTAGAAATAATTATAGATAGGCTAAAAAGAGAATTCAAGGTTGAAATAAATCAAGGTGCTCCTCAAGTTGCCTATAAGGAATCTATTCAAAATTCAACAACTCACCAAGAGGTATATAAAAAGCAGAGTGGTGGTAGAGGTAAGTTTGCTGATATTGTTTTTGAAATGGGACCTCAAGACGATGATTTTGAGGGAGAAGAAGGTCTTCAATTCATTAATAAGATTGTAGGTGGTAAGATTCCTAGAGAATTTATACCTGCAGTTGAAAAAGGTTTTAAAAATGCTATGGAAAATGGCCCTCTAGCTGGATTTCCAGTTCAGACTTTAAAAGTAAGACTTTATGATGGTTCTTTTCATGACGTCGACTCAGATTCATTATCATTTGAACTTGCTGCTGGTATTGCATTCAAAAAAGCAGCATTAAAAGCTAACCCTGTTCTTTTAGAGCCAATTATGTCAGTAGAGGTCACTACACCAGATGAATTTACCGGAGGTGTTACTGGAGATTTAAATAAGAGAAGAGGTATAATGAAAGGTATGGATATGAAGGGAAATTCTCAGATAATTAAGGCTGATGTCCCACTTTCAGAATTATTTGGATATGTTACTGATTTAAGAACTCTCAGTTCAGGAAGAGCTTCAGCCTCTCTAACATTTTCTCACTATAATAATGTTCCAAAAAATCTCGCAGAAGAAATTATGAAAAAAAATAACGGTGATTTAAATTAATTTTATGGCTCAAAAAATAAGAATAAAACTAAAATCATTTGATTATAATCTTGTAGACAAGAGTTCTGAGAAGATAGTCAAAGCAGTTAAGACCACAGGAGCTATAGTTAGTGGTCCTATCCCATTACCAACGAGAAAAGAGATCTTTACTGTTTTGAGATCACCCCATGTAAATAAAACATCAAGAGAACAATTCAAACTATGTACTTACAAGAGACTTCTTGATATTTATTCTAACAGTAGTCAGACAGTTGATGCTTTAATGAAACTTGAACTTCCAAGTGGAGTTGATGTTGAGATTAAAGTATAAAATGCATTGCATTTTTATTTTTAATTTCTTTATTTCGAGTGTGTTTGACAAAAGATTTCAAATCCTTTTAAGTATTATTTTATTTTCTTTAGTGACTTTAAATGGTTTCTCTCAGAACTTTTTAAAGACTTCTGGAAGAAGCATAATAAATCAACAAGGAGATACTATTATCTTAAGGGGAATGGGTTTAGGTGGTTGGATGGTACAGGAAGGTTATATGATGGCTCCTGGAGGTTTTTCAGGTACACAATATCAGATACGAGATAAAATAAAGGAACTTATTGGTGAAGGTGAGACAAATAAATTTTATGATAATTGGCTTAAAAATCATGTTAGAAAAATAGATGTAGACTCAATGAAATCATGGGGATTTAACCTTTTAAGAGTTCCTATCCATTATAATCTTTTTACAGCTCCAATTGAAGATGAACTTTATCCTGGATCATATACAGAAATAAACACAGGCTATGTCTTATTAGACTCCCTTCTTGGGTGGTGTAAGGACAACGAGATGTATATGATGATAGACCTTCATGCTGCCCCTGGAGGTCAAGGCTATAATGCAGATATTTCTGATTATGATACCTCAAAATACTCCTTATGGGAAAGTGAATATAATCAGAATAAAACCGTTGAGTTGTGGAAGAGGTTATCTGCTAAGTATAAAGATGAGGAGTGGGTAGCAGGTTATGATCTCATAAATGAACCAAATTGGAATCTTCCAGAAAATGCCTTATTAAAGGAATTATATGTTAGGATAACAAATGTTATAAGAGAGCAAGGCGATGATCATATTTTATTTATTGAAGGCAATTGGTTTGCAAATGACTTTACCGGACTTACCCCTCCTTGGGATGATAATATGGTTTATAGTCCTCATAAATACTGGAGTCCTGTAGATGATGAGTATTTAGATTGGCTGGTTCAAGACACTTTGACCATACCAATTTTTGTTGGTGAGACTGGTGAAAACTCAAACCTTTGGTATCGAGACGCAATTAAGTTATACGAGGATAATGGTATTAGCTGGGCTTGGTGGCCTTTTAAAAGGATAGATGCTATTCAACCACCTCTATCTATTAACTATAATGAAAAATATAAAAAAATAGTTGATTATTGGAATACGGGTAATGATAAACCTTCAAAAGAAGATGCAATTACTGGATTAACACAATTGACTGAGGATATTAAGTTTGAAAATTGTTTTTACCATAAGGATATTATTGATGCAATGTTTAGACAGCCTTTCTCAGACGAGACTGTTCCTTATGCAGAAAATATAATTCCTGGAATAATATACTCTACAAATTTTGATATGGGAGTTATGGGAAGTGCCTACTATGATGCTGGGGCTGACGCTAACTATGGTGGTGATTTTTCTCCCTGGAATAATGGTTGGGGTCTTAGAAATGATAATGTAGATATCCAGTTAAGTAATGATAGTCTTTCAAATGGCTTCCATGTAGGATGGACAGAGACTGATGAATGGATGAAGTATACATTTAAACTTGATTCTCCTGGAGCTTATAATGTGAAAATTAGATATGCAACAGAATCTAGTGATGGAAAGTTGTCACTTAGTATTGATGATGAAAAAATAACTGATATTATTTCTCTTCAAAGTACTGGGTCATGGGAGATTTGGAGTAATATATTGTTAGATTCAATAGTTATTAATGCAACTGATAATAATTTTAAATTTAATGTTGAAAAAGGCACCTTCAATTTTAGTTTAATTGAATTTAATCGTATAGGAGATCTTTCTCTAGTAAAGACTAAGTATATATCATCTTCCACTCAAGATCAAAAATCTATAAAAATTACCACAAATAAGAATATTGATGTCTCATCAGAACTTTTAAGTTCAGATTTTAAAGTACATGTAAATGGAAATGAAGTGCAGATATCTAGTATATCATTATTAGATGGAAATAGGTCTTTTATTTTAGCGCTAGTTGATAATATTAACCCGGGAGATATTGTTCAAATTTCATACAGTGGAAGTGGTATTAAATCTGTTGATGGTCTCCAAATGAATACCTTTAATTTAGAATTAGTAGAAAACAGCATATCTTATACCCATTCCATACCTGGAAAAATTGAGGCTGAACATTATTTCTTCCAAAAAGGAATTTCTTTAGAAGAAGTTACTGATTTTGGTGGTGGTTTAAATATTGGTAGTCTTGATAAAGGAGATTATGCTGATTATAATATAAAAGTGAGCTCTTCTGGAACTTATAATGTAACTTATAGATCTGCTTCCGACCCTGAGTGGTCCTCTGGTGGTCAAGTTGAAATTGGTTTTGTTGATACAGTATCAAATAAATTCAGTTCAATTCAAAATGTAATTTTACCGTTAACTAACGGATGGCAGGATTGGGAAAATACCAGCAAGGCTGTGAACTTAGAGGAAGGTAACTTTGTGTTAAGAGTTAAGGTAGTAGAGGGACCATTTAATTTGAATTGGATTTCATTTGATGATTCAGTTTCTGTTGGAATTCCTGTCCCTGGTTATTTAGAGGCTGAAGATTACATATTTCAATACGGAACTTCTCTTGAATTGACTGAAGATGAAGGTGGAGGTCAGAATATTGGGTATTTAGACTCTGCTGATTATCTTGATTACATAATAAATGTCACTGAAGAAGGATTTTATGATATTAGTTATAGGGTTGCTTCTGATGGTTCTCAAGATTACGCAAAAGGAGGAATTATTGAGTTGCAGATGTTAAATGATTCATTACCTCCTCAAATTCTTCAGACTGTTTCTTTTCCAGCTACGAGTGGTTGGCAAGACTGGAAAACATTCTCAAATTTTGCAAAAGTTTATATGGAAAAGGGTGATAGAAAGATTAGATTATTCTTCAGAAAAACTCCATTTAACCTAAACTGGATTTTATTTGAGTTATATGATGGTGAGATTCTTGGCATTGAAAACAAAGAAATAAATTTTAATGTATATCCAAATCCAGCAATAAAACATATAAAAATTAAGTCAGGTTATGTCCCTCAGAAAAATATTACATATAAGCTGATTGATATCAATGGAAAGGT
>CAJWTC010000013.1 GCA_913046795.1 uncultured Flammeovirgaceae bacterium
TAAGCTAACTTTATTTCTTATACCTGATCCTAAGAGATAAGGAATTAACACAAGGTTTTGAGAGGATTTTTTTAGGGGATATTCAAATTCAATTTCACCTGTCATAGATAAATTAGCAACAGAATATCCAAGAGGTATTATTGTCCAAACCGAGTTTTCGTTTATTTTACTATTTCCCCTATATGAATTAAAATTCCAAACTTTTGAACCCTCTTTGTACCTTATCGAGTTAAATGGTATTTTAAATTCAGCAATCCAGTATCCATCATAGAGTTTTACATCAGAAAACCATTTTGTATTCCAATTGATATTAAACCAACTGATTCCTCCACTGCCACCTCCCCCCATACTATAACTACCTTCACCGCCATTTGATAAAAGTGCTTCTCTCTGCACACCGAATGGTGAAAGACCAAACATGTAACCGTTTGTCTCATCTTGAAATGTATCAAAAGTAAATGACATATAATCGATTGATCCTCCTCTAAAATCTCTCTTAAGATCCCCAACTATAAATTTTTTAGAAGATATATCTTCCATTTTTGCTGCTATATAGATGTACTTATCATCATAAGCAACTCTAAATTCAGATTGTAACTGAGCCTGAATTGAGTCACGGGGAGAATATTGCACAAAATCAGAAGTTACTTGTGCTTCTTCCCAAAATGACTCTGTAATTTCACCGTCAAGAATTATTTCCTCAGATATTTTTTTTGCGAAAATTTTTCTTTTTTCAGAAATAGAAAATGCATTCAGAAAAGAAAAAGAAAATAATAAAATGAAAAAGATTTTTAATTTCATAATTGAATGATACGTAATTAGATGATACTTGTTAGAAAAACTTTCTTAATATAAAGGAAAAATAAGAATGTTTTATTTAGATATTTATCCAATAATTAAACTTCAAAGCCAAAGATCTATTTTTAAGATTAAACAGCTCTGAGCTTTTTGCAAAATAATTATCAGTATAGACAAGATAAATATCTGATAATGGTTTGAAATTCCACTGAAGCCTTGTGTTAAGGTTTATATTATCAATTTGACTATTGTACTGGAAGAAAGTAGTTAAAAATAATTTTGTATTAAAACTAACCTCAACCTTAGTAGAGTAGGAAGCTAAATTTGAAGAGGCATACGGTAATTTAATTTTGTTGTTACTGTAAGAGAAGTCCATATTTACATGTGGGACAATCCTATAATTAAGTGATAGTCCATAAGTATATATATCACCATTAAAAAATCCACCAACTTTAGAATTTAATCTAAAATAAAATGGCTTTTGTCTGTTGCTAGTGAAATCGAAAGAATATCTACTATAATTGTATCCAGTTTCAGAGGGTAAGTACTCTACCCCTGTCCTTGTTGGATCAAATTCTTCAAGTAAGAAAGTATAACTTTTTTCAAAATCAAAAGAAAATCTGGATGAGTTATTCATTGATATAGAGTATTGCAATTCAAGCTTTCTGTCGGTGTCTCCGTATACCGGGTGGTTATAGAATTCATAATCTATCTCAGGACCATGATTATTTATCTTACCAGATTCTGGATAAAATAGATACCTAACTGATGGACTGTAGAAAAAAACATTTTTTCTCCTTATGAACCCCACTTCCGGATTATAATTTTCAGCCACTTTACTAAAGTAGTTTGTTATTCTTATTTTTGAATTAGTGTAAACTGCATTCCCTCCCCAAGAGTATGTATTTTTCGTTTTAATATTATCAAAACTTTTATTGTAGAATATATCTGAAGAAAAATTGGTGTTTTTACTTAGAAGCTTTAACTCAACACCTGCAACTCTATTGAAAGGTTGTGTTGTAAAACTCTCATTATTTAGAGGTTGTTTGTTTATCAAAAAAGATGATATTCTAGAGTTTGCAAATATTCGTCTTTCCACAACAGCCATACCATAGTTTATAGCTGGTTGATTAATAGATGATAATTTCTGGGTTTGCATATTTAGTATTCCAACTCTAAAATTTTCTCCCACCTTTCCACTAAGTTTAGCTCCAAAAATTATCGGATTTTGAATATATTGACTCTGAGTACTATCGTAACTAATACCGATTCTTCTTGAAAAAAAAGGTCTATTCCTGTAATCACCCACATCTGAAAAAAGATCAGAGTTTTCTATAAAAAACTCTCTCTTCTCAGGATATAATAACTCAAACCTAGTGAGGTTTGTTCTCTGCTCATCTACTTCAACTTGAGAAAAATCTGGGTTTAGGGTCAGATCTAAGTTCAGAGATGAGGTTAATCCAACTTTAAGATCTAAACCAAAATCAGGTTTAAATTTTTTATCCTCGGAACCAATTTTATCATCAAAACCACTTCCAGAAACATAAGGTATTAATATCACATTTTTACCAGGTGATGGCAATTGTGATTCAAATTCAATCTTTCCTGCATATGATAAATTATACATATTATATCCTTTTGGTATTGCAGTCCAGTTAGATCTCTCATTTTTTGCGACATTATTTCTCCACACATTGAATCCCCATATTCTGCTATCTTCTCTATATCTTAATGACTTGAAAGGGATTGATATCTCTATAATCCAGTACCTATCATATTTTTTGACAGATGATTCCCACCTTGTATTCCATGACATATTAAACCAACTTGAGCCACTCCATCTACCTCCTCCACCTCCCCAAGTACTAGTACCTCCTTCTGAAATAAGTGCTTCTCTCTGTACGTTGTATGGGGTAATACCAAAATTAAATGCGTTTTTTTGGTCGTTATAAGTATCAAAAGTGAATGTCACAGACTCATTTTCAGTACCACCAAAGTCTCTCTTCAAGGAATTTATTAAGTATTTTTCAGGTACTGAATCATACATTTTTCCAGATAAAAATATTCTCTGATCTGTATATGCAATCCTTACCTCACTCAGCAATTGTGATTGAATGGAGTCGTCAGGAAATTGTTGAAAAAAGTTATTTATAATTTCGGCATCAGACCAAAAAGATTCGCTAAGATTACCATCCAAAACTATATCTTGATCAGTCATATATACCTTAACCTTCTTACTAGAGATAGATTCAAGGGGTGAGAACACTAAAAAAGATAAAAAAAGTAATGTAAAATAACTTCTAGTGTACATATCTGAAATACGCATTATTAGGTTTCTTGTTAGAAAAGTATTTCTATACTAATTACCTTTTTATTAAATCAACAAATACTGGAGTTGCTACAAATATTGAAGAATAAGTACCTATAATAATTCCTATTAGAAGAGCAAATGAAAATCCACTTAATGAAGGACCACCAAAAAGAAATAACACGAGGACAACAACAAATGTAGTTACAGATGTAATTAATGTCCTGCTTATTGTTTTATTAATTGATTCATTAACAACTGGAATCACTTCGCTTCCAGCTTTTATGCCTAAATTCTCCCTTACTCTATCAAAAACAACAACTGTATCATTTATTGAATATCCTATTATTGTTAGTAGGGCAGCTATGAAAACCTGATCCACCTCATATGAGACACCAAAGAGATTTGCTATTGAGAATGCGGACAATACGAATAATGTATCATGGAAGAGAGCGACTACTGCACCAGTAGAAAATTGCCATTTTCTGAATCTTATGAGAATGTATACAAATATAGCAATCAGAGCTAAAATCCCTGAATATAAAGATGAGTTTTGAATATCATCAGCAATAGTGGCACCAACTTTAGACGAGCTTGATATAGTAAAAGAATTATCATCAATCATTGTTTCATCTTCATTAAATTCTAAACTAGTTAATGAAGTGAGACCTCCAACTAAGGACTCTCTAACAATTACATCAGCATCATCGCTATCATCATCAATTAAATAAGATGTAGTTATTTTAAGTACATTATCTGAACCAAAAGTTTTCACCTCAACACCTTGGTTATTAAAAGATTCTTGAAGACCTGTCTCAATAATAGTTGGATCTTGTGAAGTATTAAAAGTTACAACATAAGACCTTCCTCCCTTAAAGTCAACTCCTAATGTTAATCCAGAAATTATAAATGATACAATTCCTAAACCAATAAAAGTGGATGAAAAAATGTAAGCAAATCTTCTTCTACCCAGGAAGTTTAAATTGAGAGAAGAGAGAAAATTTTGTGAAAATGGAAATGAAAACCTTAGAGAACTTTTATCTCCTTTTCTGCTGAACCATTCTACAATAACCCTTGTTATAAATACAGCTGAAAAGAAAGAACAGATTATTCCTATGATTAATGTCACAGCAAAGCCTTTAACTGGTCCTTGGCCTAAATTATATAAAATTAAACCTACCAAAAAAGTAGTAAAATTAGCATCAATTATAGATGTGTAAGCTTTATTATAACCATTAGAAATAGCTTGCTTTAGATTAGCTCCATTCCTAATCTCTTCTTTTATTCTCTCAAAAATAAGGACGTTAGCATCTATTGACATACCAATGGTAAGAACGATTCCAGCAATGCCTGGTAATGTAAGTGAGGCCGAAAGCTGAGCTAGTATTCCAAGTATGAAAAATATATTAAAGAATAGTGCGAAGTTGGCAACAATTCCACCACCTGAATAATAAAAAATCATAAATAAAAGGACAATCATCAATCCAGACACGATTGACCTTATTCCCTGAGACTGAGCAACTTTACCGAGTGTTGGTCCAATCACAACATCTTCAACAATTGTAGTCGGTGCAGGTAAAGCTCCTGCCTTTAAAATATTAGCAAGGTCTTGAGCTTCCTCAATTGTAAAGTTACCTGTGATCTGAGAGTTCCCATTTGGAATTTCATTTTGTACAAAAGGAGCGGAATAAACAAAATCATCTAAAACAATTGCTACTCTACGACCAATATTTTGAGAAGTTAATCTTCTCCAATTTTTTGCTCCATTTGAATTCATCTGCATAGAGATAGATGGTCTTGCGCTCTGATCTAAGTCTTGTCTTGCATCCGTTATAACCTCTCCTGTCAGAGGAGCTTTTCCGCCTCTTGAAGTTCTAATTATAAATAACTCAATTACCTCACCATCTATGTCAGTAACTACACCATTAGCATCTGTTATGCTTGAAAGTGGTTTCACTGACCACAAAAATTTTATATTACTAGGAATTAATTTTCTAACATTTTCATTATTGATTATAGTATTAATCTGTAGTGTGTCGTCAAGATTATAAAACAGACCTCCGAAATCACTCCTTAGATTTCCAAGAAGAGGAGAGGTTGTATTTGATAGATCTTGTGTTAATGAATCTGAGTTAGGAATATCATCTCCATTTTCTTCAGAGCTCTCTGAAAAAAGTTCTTCAAGGTCACTGTCATCTACCTGTGAACTTTCAATATCAGTACTTAGATCTTTTTTTCCTAAAATGTTTTGTGATGCAGCAAATTGGTCAATAACCTGAAGCGTTTGGAAAACTTCTGTCTCACTAACTTCAGCTACTTCCCAAAATTCTAATTTAGCTACCCCTTGTAATAACTTTCTTACTCTTTCTGGGTTATCGACACCTGGTAACTCAATCTGAATTCTTCCCGATCCCTGTAATCTCTGAATATTTGGTTGAGATGTACCATATCTATCAATCCTTGTCCTTAATATATTAAATGATCTATCTATAGCACTTTCTACCTCTTCGTTGATAATATCTAAAATATCTGAATCAGATGTATCAAAACCTATTCTACCTCTATTTGAAACAGTAGCAAATATTACAGAAAGATTTTTTTCCGGAGCAATTTCCTGAAATTCACTATAAAACTCTGAAATAAAATTTAATTGAGTTCCCCTAACCTTTTCCCTGGCATTATTGATTGCTAGAATAAAGTCAGGATCCTTACTTTCAGATGATAAGCCCTTTAGTATATCTACAGGTGATACCTCTAATGTTACATGCATGCCGCCTTGAAGATCTAGACCTAAGTTTAATTCTGACTCTTTAACTTCTTTATATGTAAAATCCGTTAGAAGATTGTATACAGGCTTATTCCATATTGAATCTAGATATTTTTGTTTTTTACCAAAGTCAATATTACCATCTAAATCTCTTGACTTTTCTGTTGCCTCATCCTGTATCCTTTGGGAGACAAAAGTAAACTGAAGATAATATATCGATAGAAACGATATTATTATGGTCAGAAAGTATATTAAACCTTTATTCTTCATTTGTGTGATTTAAAAATCGGTTGACAAAAGTATTGAATTATATGGAAATTAACTAAGAGCCTAAAAAATTATTATTAATCAATTGAAATTAACTTTTTAATATATCCATACACAAGTTTAGCGGCATGATTGCCATTTACATTATTTTCTACAATAAAATCTGCATTACTTTTTTCAGGTAAAATATATTTCTTGAAAGATGGGATCACATGATTTTCAAACTTATATTCTACGTCAGACCTATCATAACCTCTCATTTTACTATCTCTTCTAATTCTTCTATCCAACATTAGCTCGGTTTTAGAATTAACAAATATTTTATGATCAATTAAATTTTTAATATTTGAATCACTTAGAATGAATAGCCCTTCAAGAATTATTATTGGTCTCGGGTGCACAACAATAGTTTCTTGTTTTATTTTTGGATTATTAAAATTATATTCTTTTCTAAGAACCTTATTTCCCTTCTTCAGTGAAATTAGATCATCAATTAGTTCTCTGTTTAGAAAAGATGATGGTAAATCGAAGTTATAATTTCCGTTTTCATCTTTTGACTGATCTTCCCTCTTTTTATAGTAGTTATCTTGATAAATAAATGATACATGAGAAGAAGGAATTCTCTCTTTCAAATATTTAACTACGAAAGATTTCCCTGAAGCACTACATCCAGTTATACCAAAAATCATATCATAAAATTATTTTTGATTTAAAAAGTTAACTAATTTCTTCGTGGCAATAGACCTATGAGAGATTTTGTTTTTTTCTTCTAATGACATCTGAGCAAAACTTCTTTCATACCCTTCAGGGATAAATATTGGATCATAACCAAATCCTCTAGATCCTAATCTTTTGGATGTTATTATACCTTTAACAGAACCCTCAAAATAACTTATTTTACCATTGATTATAAGGCAGATACATGTCTGAAAAGCTGCAGACCTATCTTCCTCTCCTCTCAGGTTTTTTAAAACTAAGTTTATATTCTTTTCTGTGTGTGATATTTCTGAGGCATATCGAGCTGACCTGACTCCTGGTTCACCGCCTAAAGCATTAATAAATAAACCTGAATCATCAGAAAAACAATTTATATTAAACTTGTTATAAATAAAGCTGGACTTTATAAATGCATTTCCCTTTATAGTGTTTTCCGTTTCTGGTATTTCGTCATAGAAGTTTAGATCCTTAGTGGAAATAATTTTAAAATTTTTAATTAGTTTTTCTACTTCAATGATTTTGTTCTGATTACCTGTAACAAAACAGATATCTCTCATTTTCTAATTTTTATTAGATGAACATCAAAAATTAATACTGCATTCTCCGGAATGATTGGTGTATTAGTATTACCAGAGTCACCATATGCATTACCAGATGGTATTAATATTTTAACCCTTCCGTTCTCACTGACCTTACTTAATGACATTCCAAGAGCTGTTTTAAAATCTGAAAGTTGAGCTAAATATCCGTGATCTGACACAACAGGAAAAAAGCTACCAAGACCATTGTATGTGTATACTAATGGACTATAATACTTTGTAGGGTCAAAATATCCTATACTCTCTGCCAGAGATTGCTGGTTTGTATCAAATATTACTAAATCTATCGAGTCGTTAGTAAAGAAGATCGAATCATTTGTATAGTAGCCTGCTATGTTTATGCTAACAATATCGTTGACCTCTGGATAAACTAGGCTGTCCCCAGTATCAATAACAGAATAGAAAACACCCATATTTGTGGAGTCGTATGAAACTATACTATTTGCGTCTAAGTAAGAAAAGATTAGGTTTTTATCAGTACTTCTCTGATTAAGAGAATCTATTCTTTCTTGCTCCGGGTCATAAACATCTATGTATATTTCATCAACATCGCATGAAAAAATTAGGAGAAAAGAAATTAAATATAAAACCTTCTTCATCTACCTTATCTCTATTAAATTAATTCTAAAAATTAAAACTGAATTTCCAGGAATAGAGCTATTAGCTACTGATCCATATCCTAAACCTGAGGGTATTATAAGAATTCCTGAACCCGCCTCGTCTATTTTAGGGATACCCATTTCCCATCCCTCTATAACCTGACCCAACCCTAATACAAATTCAAATGGTTGGTCTGTATTACTCCTATCAAATTCCGATCCGTCCAGCAACTCTCCAATATACTCCACAGATATGGTATCTCCATTAGCTGGATAATTTGAGTTACCTTGTTCAATAAGCTTATAGTATAGACCGTTGTCAGTTGATGAGAAACCAGAAAGATTATTCTCGTTTAGATATCCTTCAATCCTAGTGAGATCTAGATCTAATTGTTCCTGCTTTGTTCTAGTAACAGTTGAAACATCTTCCGTACATGATATTAATGAGAAGATTAGACTAAAAAAAATAAGTCTATTCATTGAACTAATAGTCTATGAGCTCTATTTCAAAAACCAAAACTGCATTGGGAGGTATTACTCCACCTGCACCCGAAGCACCGTACCCTAAAGAGCTAGGAATATATATAGTACCCTTTGAATTCTTATTGAAGTATGTTATACCTTCATCCCATCCCCTAATGACCATACCTTGTCCTAAAGTGAAATTAAGTGGGTCTCCTCTATCTAGAGAAGAATCAAATTTTTCACCGTCTAGAAGCATTCCAGTATAATGAACCGAAACGTTATCACCTGGAGCTGCATTCTCTCCCTCTCCTGTCTTTTCAATAACATATCTTAATCCGCTTTCAGTCTTAACTGCATCAATATTATTTTCTTTTAAGTAATTGTCAATTAATTCTAAATCTATTGACAACTGTTGATCTTCATTCATTTTCATTTTTTCAAATTGTTCTCTTTGTTTATTTTCAAATTCTTCTCTTGACATTATATTTTCTATGCCAGCATAAAAGGACATTAACTCACTTCCAATTGAATCAGGGTAATTAGCTCCTGGAATATAACCTAGGAATTGATCTACTGTCAATTGAAAGAAAACACTATCACCAACCTTCAAATTACTTAATACATTAAGAAAGGGAACATTTTCCCACAACGAATCCTTTTGCTGTAGAATAGGCTCATCTGAATTAAATTGCTCATTTCCCTCATGATCAAAATATTGAATATTAAGTTCCAAGAGCTCTCCGTTTTCAAGTAAATTACCTGTTCCGTTTTTAAAATATTTAAGAGTAACACCATTATCTAATACTTTCTCCTTATCTGTACAAGATGTTATAAGTATTGATGTTAAAAAGAGTAAATTTAAATATTTCATTTTCTAGTAATTAAGTTCCTTTTTATGTTTAGATATAGATTCTAAAAATTTTTCCAAAGCTACTGAAAGTTTATCTTCTAAACTGCCCCCAGCAGCATTTTTATGACCACCTCCATTAAAGTATAAATTAGCAAAATGATTTACTGAAAAGTCACCTGAAGACCTAAAAGAAAATTTAACTCTTTCTTTTGTCTCAATAATAAGCGTAGCCATATTAACTCCTGCAATTGATAGAGCATAATTGACAATTCCCTCAGTATCACCTTTTCTGTAATTATTATCTAATAGGTCTTTTCTTGACAAGACTATATAGGCAGCTCTACCATCACAGATAATTTCTAATTTTTTAGATAAAGAATACCCTAAAAGCTTCAATTTATCAAAAGAGTTTGATTCATAAATTATTTTACCTACTCGATCAGATCTCACTCCTTTATCTAGTAAATCTGCTACAATTCTATGAACTTTTGAGGAGGTAGAAGCAAACCTAAAAGAACCCGTATCAGTTAATATTCCTGTATAAATACAGTCGGAGATATCTTTATCAATCAAACCATCATCAATGAAACTTATCAAGTCATAAACAAGCTCAGCTGTTGCGCTTGCGTCTACGTTATGATACTTATAATCATAAAAATTATCAGGATTTAAGTGGTGATCTATCAAAACTTTTTTGGCATTACTTAATTGAATCAAATCTCCTAATTCATTTATTCTTTTTAGATTATTAAAATCAAGGCAAAATATTATATCCGTTTTATTTAGTAACTTTTCTACATCATCACTATTTTCAGAGAAGTTTATTACTTTTTCATCTGACTTCATCCACCTTAGAAAGTCTGGATAATCATTAGGTACGACAACCGTAACATCATGTCCCATTTTTATTAAAAAATTATAAAGAGCTAGAGAAGACCCTATAGCATCACCATCAGGGTTTACATGTGTCGTGATTAAAATTTTAGATTTTAATGATAATAACTCTTTTATTTCTTTCATTTTTATGAATGTTGTTCGCAAAACTGGATAAAATAAATCGAAAAGAAAAAATTAATTCTAATGATACTTATACTTTTGAAATACAAAGCATTCAATTATGTTTGCAAAAAAAAATAAAATGTCAGGATACAAAACTTTTACAATTATTAAACCTGATGCGTTCAAAGCATCTTACTCAGGTCCAATAATAGAAATAATTGAAAATGCTGGTTTCAAAATAAAGAATATGAGACTATTAGAAATGGATAATGATATGGCATCTCGTTTCTATGCCGTTCATAAGGAAAGACCCTTCTTCTCAAGATTATGTGATTACATGTGCTCAGGGCCAATCATTGTTATTGAATTAGAAAAAGAAAATGCTGTATCAGACTTTAGGAAATTAATTGGTTCGACAAATCCAGAAGAAGCAGAAGAGGGTACTATAAGAAAAAAGTATGCTACATCTATTGAGGCAAATGCAATTCATGGATCAGATTCAGATGAGAATGCTCAGATAGAAATTGATTTTTTCTTTGACTAAATAAATTTTTGTATCCAAAAATTATTCATACCATTTCCCAAAGACAGCTTAACCTTTGACTCTTGGATAAGCTCAAGCATTGCTAAAAAATTATAAATGACAAGAATCTTAAGAGGGTTATCCTCAATTAATTTAACAAATGATATTTTAGATTTAGATTTTAGAAGATTAATTAAAAACTTTTTTTGTTCTGATATTGTATATGGATATTCAAATATCTGGTGATTAGGTTTATTTTTTTCAACTTCATATCTAGACAAAACATTCTGAAAAACAACCAAAAGTTTATATAGATCAATATCTTGAAGTTCAGACTCTACCTTTGCCCTTTCTCCAATAACCCCTACCTCATTAACTAGATTCCCTCTAACTTTTTTACCTAACCTATTATCTTCAAGGTTAGAAAATTCAGAAATTACTGACTTATATTTTTTATACTCCATAAGATGTTCAACCAATTCATCTCTTGGATCTATTTCATTCCCATCTTCATCAAAAGAGAGCCTTGGAAGAAGCATTCTAGATTTTATTCTCATGAGCGTAGCTGCAACAACAATAAATTCGCTAGCGACCTCAATATTCATACTCTCTAAGTCTGATATGTATTCAAAGAAATCATTAGTGATTTTTGATATTGGAATGTCCATAATATCAATCTCATCTCTTTCAATAAAAAAAAGTAAAAGATCAAATGGACCTTCAAAAAGTGGTAACTTTATCTCGTAACTCATCAAAAATTAATTCTAAAACGAATATATTTTAAATTATTCTTAAAATAAAAATTTATAGATTTATAAACCAAAAAGAAAAAAAAAGAGTATAAATACTCATAGTTTATGGACAACAAAACCTACAAATTTCTAGATAGAATAGACTTGCCTAAAGATCTTAGATCTTTCGATAAAAAAGATCTGAAAGGGATATGTGGTGACCTGAGAGAGTTTATCATAAATTCCATATCAGAAAATGGTGGACATTTTGGGGCCAGTCTTGGTGTGGTTGAGTTAACTGTTGCACTCCATTACGTATACAACACTCCGGACGATTCTATAGTTTGGGATGTCGGTCATCAGGCATACGGACATAAAATATTGACTGGTAGAAAAAAAACCTTTCACACTAATAGAGTTTATAATGGAATATCTGGTTTTCCTAAAATATCAGAAAGTGAGTACGATACCTTTGGAGTTGGTCACTCTTCTACATCCATTTCTGCTGCACTTGGAATGGCTATAGCATCTAAATATCAAGGGAAAAAAGACAGACAACATATAGCTGTTATTGGAGATGGAGGCATGACTGGTGGTATCTCATTTGAGGGAATGAATCATGCAGGAGACACTGACACTAACTTGACAATCATATTAAATGATAATTGTATGTCAATTGACCCTAATGTTGGGGCATTAAAAAGATACCTTACAGATATATCTACCTCACCAACCTTTAATAACATAAGGAATGATATTTGGAAAGTATTAGGTATGCTTAAAGATTTTGGTGATAATGCCAGAAAAACAGGTAAGACTATTGAAAAGAGTCTTAAATCATTTGTCTTAGATAACTCAAATCTTTTTGAGGCACTTAACTTGAGATACTTCGGACCGATAGATGGTCATGATATTGACCATTTGGTAAAAACACTAGAATATCTTAAAAGAATTCCAGGACCAAAAATACTTCACTGCCTAACTAAAAAAGGGAAAGGATATGACTTGGCAGAAAAAGACCAGACCAAATGGCACGCTACTGGTAAGTTTGATATTAATTCAGGAGAGAGCTTAACCAAAAAGTCAAATAAAAAAACACCTCCGAAGTATCAAGATGTTTTTGGAGAATCAATTGTTGAGCTTGCTGAATTGAATAATAAAATAATGGGCATAACTCCTGCTATGCCTTCAGGATCATCATTGAATATAATGATGAAAAAAATGCCTGAGAGAGCTTTTGATGTTGGCATAGCAGAACAGCATGCTGTTACCTTAAGTGCAGGGCTTGCTACTAAAGGTATAGTACCTTTTTGTAATATATATAGTACTTTCATGCAGAGGGCATATGACCAGGTGGTACACGACGTTTGCATCCAAAATTTACCAGTGATATTTTGTCTTGACAGGGCAGGTGTAGCGGGTGCAGATGGTCCTACTCATCACGGAGCGTATGATATTGCTTACATGAGATGCCTTCCAAATATGATTGTCTCAGCCCCCATGAATGAGATAGAACTAAGAAATTTAATGTATACAGCCCAACATAAAAATAATAGCCCATTCACAATTAGGTATCCAAGAGGCAAGGGTGTCTTAAACAATTGGAGAAATAAATTTGAACTAATTGAGATAGGTAAAGGCAGGACAATATGTGAAGGCGATGATATTGCAATTCTATCTATAGGACACATCGGAAACTATGTAACTAAAGCTATTAAAAAACTTAACGAAGAAAATATTTACCCCTCACATTACGATATGAGATTTGTAAAGCCTCTAGACGAGAAATTACTTCATAAAATACTAAAAAAACACAAACTAATTTTAACTGTAGAGGATGGATGTGTTATTGGAGGATTCGGTAGTGCTGTCTTAGAGTTTATAAATGACAACAAATATTCAAATACTGTACAGAGACTTGGAATACCTGATAAAATCATAGAACATGGAACTCAAGACGAGTTATATAGAGAATGTAATTACGATGATATCTCAATTTATGACTTCTGTAGAAGAATGCTTAACTCAAAAAATAAAGATTACGAGGAGATACTAGTTTAATCGTAAACTTTAATTAATCTTTCTATCTCCGAAACAAATAAATATACCTCATAGAAAGAATTATAGAGAGGTACTGGGGCAACCCTTATAACATCTGGTTTCCTATAATCCACTACAAATTTTTTACTTAACTCATTAAAAAAATCTTTCGAATTTTTTTTAAAAAATAATGAGATTTGAGAACCTCTATTATTTGTATCTCTTGGAGTTATTATATTAAAAAATTTAGAAAAATTATTTATTGAACTTAAACCATTAAATAAAAAGTCTGATAACATCTTAGATTTTTTAAATACATTATCCAAACCAGCAGCAGTAAAAACCTCTAAAGACGCAAGATGAATATCCATTAGAATCACTGGTGGATTACTTAAAACCCAACCCTCTGCAGAAGGTTCAGGATCGTATTTATCAAGCATTTCAAATCGGGAGGATAGTTTGTTACCCCACCAACCCTCTAGCCTTAATAAATCATTTTTTAAGTGTTTAGAGTTTATATAGATTCCGGCAATACCTCCTGGGCCTGAGTTCAAATATTTATAGCTACACCAACTTGCAAAATCAACATCATAACTGGAAAGGTTAATAGCAACATTTCCTATCATATGTGCTAAATCTAATCCAAGAGTAATTTTATTCTCTTTACAGGCTTCAGATATTTTTTTTAAGTCTATAACCTGTCCGCTGTAGTACTGTATCCCCGGTAAGAGTACAAGAGATAGAGAATCTTTATTTTTTTTGATCTCAGAAATAATTTTATCTTCATCTATTAAACTGTCCTCTCCAGGAAGAATAGTTATTAAACTAGATTCATCAAATCCATGAAACTTTAACTGAGAGTTCACCACATATCTATCTGATGAGAAGGCATTATCCTCAATTAGAATTTTATTTTTTGATTTAGAAGGTCTATAGAAAGTAGCCATCATCAGATGGAGGTTCACAGATAAAGAATTCATAATTGCAATTTCATCTTCAGAGCACCCAAGAAATAACTTTAATTTATTTTTAATCTTATCTTGGATATCCATCCAAGGATAATCTCCAGCAAAATGGTTCTCAACAGCTAAATTTTTCCACTGCTCAAGGTGACGAGTTATTTTGTTTTTTACAGATTTGTGTTGAAGTCCTAATGAATTACCACAGAAATATATTCTCTTTCTCTCGTTTTCATTATCATATAAAAATTCCTTTTTAAGATGTGATAACTTATCATTATCATCCATTTTTAAAGCATCATCTTTTTTCATATATTGAATATAATTAATAACTAAAAAATAATCATGGATCTTTCCCTAAAAGGTATGAGAGCATTAGTTTGTGGTAGCTCACAAGGTATCGGAAAAGAGATAGCTATAGAGCTATCAAACGAGGGTGTAGAAGTTGTTCTTATCGCTAGAAGTGAGGAGAATTTAAAAAAAGTTCTAAATCAACTTTCCACAAAGAATAATCAAAAACACCACTACATTATTGCCAATTTTGAAGATGATAATGACCTTAATGGAAAAATTAAGAACTTCGGTGAGACTCATGGTAAGAATTTTGACATATTAATTAATAACACAGGTGGTCCTCCACCGGGGAAAATTATTAATGCTGGAGTAAGTGATTTTGAAAAATATATGAAGATGCATCTACATTGCAACCATATATTAACAAAATACTGCCTAAATAATATGAAGGATAATGGCTATGGGAGAATAATTAACATAATTTCAATATCTGTTAAATCACCTATTGACAATTTAGGTGTTTCAAATACAGTAAGGTGGGCAGTAGCAAGCTGGGCTAAGACATTATCAAATGAAGTTGCTGAATATGGAATTACCGTCAATAATGTTTTACCTGGTTTTACGATGACAGAGAGGCTAGAAAATTTAATTAATAATAACGCAAGAACCCAGAAAGTAGAACCTGAGAAGATAGAAGATGATTATAAAAATATTATACCATCAAAAAGATTTGGAAAACCTGAGGAGATAGCATCTTTGGTTACATTTCTAAGCAGTAAAAAAGCGGGATATATCAATGGTATAAACATACCAGTAGATGGAGGGTATCTCTCAAACTTATAGATAGAAAACAACTACTAAATTATTTTTTTCTAATAACATATAACTAATTTATGAGCTATCAGGCTGAAAAATTATCAAGAGAAAATATTATAATAGATGGGCACATAGACCTACCCTTTAGATTATATAAGAAGAATCTCTTATTTGAAAAAAAAATTGAATTAGATAAAGAAACCTCTGGTAATTTTGATATTCCTAAAGCTGTAAGAGGGGGATTAAATTGTCCTTTCATGTCAATATATATACCTTCTGATAAAAACTTTGATGAAGCTTTTGTTCTGGCTGATAACTTGATAGACCTTGTCGATAATGTTATCAAATCAAATCAGAAAAACTTAGCACATGCTAGTGGGCCGTCTGATGTAGATCAAAATTTTATAGAAAACAAGATATCCTTACCCATGGGAATGGAGAATGGGTCTGCATTAGGAAAAGATATAAATAATATTAAATATTTTTTTAGTAGAGGGATAAGGTACTTAACCTTAACTCATGCAAAAGATAATCAGATATGTGACTCCTCATACGACTCAAAAAGAACTTGGAATGGTTTAAGTGATTTTGGTGTTGAGGTTATAAAAGAAATGAATAAAATTGGAATGATGGTTGATGTTTCTCATGTTTCTGATAAAACGTTTTATGAAGTGCTAAAGATTTCAAAAAAACCATTAGTAGCAACCCACTCATCTCCAAGAAAGTTTACTCCGGGTTTTGAAAGAAATATGAGTGATGAGATGATTATAGATCTGGCTGAAAATGGTGGAGTTATTATGATAAATTTTGGTTCTTCATTTGTTAACCAGAGATCGAATAAAATTTTCTCTGAAATTGAAAAAAAAGTTAAAGATTACAAAACAAAAAAAAATTTAAAAAGTGATCATAAAGAATTAGATAAATATAAAAATGACTTAATCAATGAAATGAATCCCTTTGCATCAATAGAGGATGTAGTAGAAACAATTGACCATGTATATAAGCTAGTAGGAATTGATCATATTGGCTTTGGATCAGATTTTGATGGGTTAGGTAATTCTCTTCCAGAGGGGTTAAAAGATGTTTCCATGTACCCTAATATTATTGAGAGACTTCTTAAGAAAAACTATTCAGAAGAGGATATCAAAAAGATATGTTGTGAAAATTTATTCAGAGTGTGGAATGCTAACCTCCAAAATCATCAAACCTAATATTTTCCTCCGGCACACCCATATCATCTAACATTTTTAGAACTGCCTGATTCATCAGAGGAGGTCCACACAGATAATATTCAACATCTTCCGGTTCCTCATGTTTGCTTAAATAATTATCATAGAGTACCTGGTGGATAAAACCTACGTAACCGTCTTTTTTATCTTCAAGTTTTTCTTTTATACTCCAGTTATCTTCTGGGAGAGGCTCTGATAATCCGACAAAAAAGTTAAAGTTTTTAAAATCCTTCTCAATTTTTTTAAAATGATCCATGTAGAAGAGTTCTTTCTTAGACCTTCCGCCATACCAGTAAGAAACTTTTCTATTTGTTTTTTGAGTATGAAATAAGTGGAAAATATGAGATCGAAGTGGAGCCATTCCGGCACCTCCACCAATGTAAATCATTTCTCTTTGTGTCTCGTTGATGTGAAATTCTCCGTAAGGACCAGATATAAAAATTTTATCTCCTGGTTTTCTAGAGAAAACGTATGACGAGCAGATGCCAGGATTAATGTCCATCCAATTATTATTTACCCTATCCCATGGAGGAGTTGCTATCCTAATATTTAACATAATAATATTTCCCTCGGCAGGGTGGTTAGCCATAGAGTAAGCTCTAAAAATTGGCTCATCATTCTTCATTTTAAGTGGCCAGAGATTGAATTTATCCCAGTCGCTCTGAAATACATCTTCCTTATGACCAAGCTCTGGATGAGGAGTAATATCCATAGTCTTGAAATCTACATCTATCTCAGGAACATCTATTTGAATATATCCTCCAGACTCAAAATCTAGTGTTTCGCCTGGTGGTAATTTAACTACAAACTCCTTTATAAAAGTTGACACATTATAATTCGACACCACCTCACACTCCCATTTTTTGATTCCAAATATCTCCTCAGGAATCTCTATCTCCATGTCTTGCTTTACTTTAACCTGACATGATAACCTGACATTGTTAGTTTTCTCAAGTCTAGATAAATGCCCCACTTCTGTAGGTAATACATCGCCTCCACCCTCAGATACAGTACACTTGCACATAGCGCAAGTTCCCCCTCCTCCGCATGCAGAAGGTAAAAACATTTTCTGAGTTGCTAAGGTTGATAATAGTGTAGATCCAGCAGGAGCAATTAATGGGTTCTCAGAATCTCCATTAACAACTATGCTTACATCTCCCGATTGAACCAATTTTGATTGAGCAAAAAGTAGAATAAAAACGAGCATTAGTATAACTAATGAGAATGCTATTACGGAAGTTATTATTGTCAGAGACACTTATATCTATTTATTTTTTGACAAATATATAATAGAAAAAAATCATTTTTATAAAAAATAATTTTAGTTTTTTAGTAGTGCTAAAAGCTTTGAAATTTTTGTTTTTAAATCCCTTCTATCAACTATAAAATCTATGAATCCATGTTCAATTAAAAACTCTGATCTTTGGAAACCTTTTGGCAAATTTGATCCTATTGTCTCTTTAATTACTCTTGGCCCAGCAAATCCAATTAAGGCCCCTGGCTCTGCAATATTAAAATCTCCCAACATTGCAAAAGATGCTGAAACACCACCAGTAGTTGGGTCCGTTAACAATGAGATGTAAGGGATTTTATTTTTATCTAATAGAGAAAGTTTGGCCGAGGTCTTTGCCATTTGCATTAGGGAATATGTAGACTCCATCATCCTTGCACCTCCTGATTTTGAAATTATCATAAGAGGAACTTTCCTCTTAAGAGATAAGTCAATAGCTCTAGAAATTTTTTCTCCAACAACAGAACCCATTGACCCACCAATAAATGAAAAATCCATACATGATATAATTAAGTCGTAACCATTAACCTTGCCTTTAGCAGTCCTTATTGCATCATTTAAACCTGTTGCCTTAATAGTTTTTTTTACTCGGTCCTTATATGATTTTGTATCTACAAACTTCAGCGGATCTTCTGACAAAATATCTGAGTCATACTCTTGGAAAGATTTGTTATCAAATAATATCTCAAAGTATTCTTTTGAACCTATCCTAACATGGTAATCATCTTCTGGGCAGACATAAGAATTATTTTTTAGCTCCCTAATATGAACTATAGATCCTCCAGGAGTCTTATACCACATACCGTCAGGTAGTTCTTTCTTCTGCGAAGTAGGGGTATTTATATTTTTATCCTTCCTGTTAAACCATTTCATAACTTAAATTTAATCAAGTTCTTCATAATCGACATATTCTCCCTCTTTATCAAGAATACTATCATTCTTCTTTTTAGAAGAATTAAAATTTTTATACGAGTTCTTGATAACTTTCTTTAAGAAGAAAGTGGACAATTTATAACCCACATATATTATCAGGAATATTATTAATAAAAATTTGAACATAACTACTTACTTAGGTATAGATTTCTCTTTGAATAAATATCAAGAAAATAATCATCCATTAAGTCGTCAATAAAGTAAATCGACTCCCCAGTAGATTTCATTTCTGGTCCAAGCTCTTTATTTACATTAGGAAATTTATTAAATGAGAATACAGGTTCTTTAATTGCGTACCCATTTTTATAAGGATTCATTTTAAAATCCTTAACGGTTTTTTTGCCTAAAATTATTTTAACAGCATAATTCACATAAGGCTCCTTGTACGCTTTTGAGATGAAAGGAACAGTTCTTGATGCCCTTGGGTTAGCTTCAATTATATAGACTTTATCGTCTTTTATTGCAAATTGGATATTGATAAGTCCAACTGTTTTTAAAGCCAAAGCTATTTTTTTTGTATAATTCTTAATTTGATTAATCACAAAATCTCCCAAGCTATATGGAGGAAGTACTGCATTTGAATCTCCAGAATGAATACCTGCTGGTTCAACGTGCTCCATTATGCCAATAATGTAAACATCTTTACCATCACAAATTGCATCTGCTTCAGCTTCTATTGCTCCCTCAAGGAAGTGATCTAATAATATCTTACCGTCAGGTTTATCTTTAATTAAATCAACCACATGCTCTTCTAAATCTTTGTCATTAATAACAATTTTCATTGACTGTCCACCTAGAACATAGGAAGGTCTTACAAGTAGAGGGAAACCTATCTTTTTTGATAATTCAATAGCATCGGTTGCTGAGTCAATTGTACCATATTCAGGGTATGGTATATTATTTTCCTTTAACAGATCTGAGAACCTCCCTCTATCCTCTGCCAGATCAAGGGCATCAAAGGTTGTTCCTAAAATTTTAATACCATATTTATCTAATTTTTCAGATAATTTAAGTGCAGTCTGCCCCCCTAATTGTACAATAACACCTATTGGCTTCTCGTGTAATATAATTTCATAGAGATGTTCCCAGAAGACAGGTTCAAAGTATAATTTGTCTGCAACATCAAAATCTGTAGATACAGTCTCAGGATTACAGTTCACCATGATAGTTTCATACCCACACTCTTTGGCGGCAAGGACACCGTGCACACAACAGTAATCAAACTCTATACCCTGACCAATTCTGTTAGGACCTGATCCAATAACTAAAACTTTCTCTCTGTCTGAAGAAACTGATTCATTTTCATCGCCAAATGTAGAATAGTAATATGGTGTTGCTGCCTCAAATTCTGCGGCACATGTGTCAACTAATTTATAATTTCTTTTTATTCCTAGCTCATGCCTTCTACTGAAAACCTCACTCTCTAGACACCCTAAAATATGAGCAATCTGCCTGTCAGCATAACCTCTTTCTTTCATAAGCCTAAGGTCTGACTTAGGGACATCATTTATTGTAAACTTTTTTATCTCTTTCTCCATGAGGACTAACTCATTGATTTGATTTAAAAACCATTTGTCAATTTTTGTGATTTCTTGAATCGTTTTGAAAGGGAGTCCTAATTTTAAGGAATCATAAATATGAAATAATCTATTCCAACTTGCATTTTTAAGACTGTCAAGTAACTTATTTTGATCTTTCAACTCTCTGCCGTCTGCACCTAAACCATTTCTCTTAATCTCGAGTGATTGGCATGCTTTCTGTAACGCCTCCTGAAAGTTATTTCCAATTCCCATAGCCTCACCTACTGATTTCATTTGGAGACCAAGCCTCCTATCCGAACCTTTAAACTTATCGAAATTCCATCTTGGGATCTTCACAATTACATAATCAAGAGCAGGCTCAAAAAAGGCAGAAGTGTTTTTTGTAATCTGATTTTTTAACTCATCTAAATTATATCCTATAGCAAGTTTAGCAGCAATTTTGGCTATTGGGTAACCAGTTGCCTTAGATGCGAGGGCAGATGATCTAGATACTCTAGGGTTTATCTCAATTCCTATAATGCTGTCATTTTCGGGATTTACTGCAAACTGCACATTACATCCACCAGCAAAATCTCCGATACCATTCATCATCTTGATGGCAAGGTTTCTCATCTCCTGATATACAGTATCAGGAAGTGTCATAGCAGGAGCAACGGTAATTGAGTCGCCAGTATGGATTCCCATAGCATCAAAATTCTCTATAGAACAGATTATAATTACATTACCAATATTATCTCTTAACAACTCTAGCTCATACTCTTTCCATCCCATTACACTCTGCTCCACAAGTACCTCGTGTACTGGAGACATATTTAATCCATGGTTTAAGGCATTATCAAAGTCTTCCTCTTTTTCTACAAAGCCACCACCTGACCCGCCTAGGGTAAATGAGGGACGAATAACGAGAGGGAAACCTATGTCTTGAGCAATCTCTTTGCCTCTTAGAAATGACTTTGCTATTTCACCTTTACAGACATTTACATCTAATTCCTTCATCTTCAATCTAAATAGCTCCCTGTCCTCGGTAGTATTAATAGCGTCCACATTGACACCAATCATCCTGACATTAAATTTTTCCCAAACTTTAGCATTATCACATTCAATAGCTAAATTGAGTGCAGTCTGACCACCCATAGTAGGAAGAACTGCGTCAATTTTATGTTTTTCTAATATTTCAATAATTGATTTTTTTGTAAGAGGCTTTAGATAAATATTATCAGCTGTGACAGAGTCTGTCATTATAGTAGCAGGATTAGAATTGATAAGTGTTACCTCTATACCCTCTTCCCTTAAAGACCTTGAGGCTTGGGATCCAGAGTAATCAAATTCACATGCTTGACCAATAACAATAGGACCTGAACCGATGATAAGAATTGACTTGATGCTCTTGTCGCGAGGCATAGAAATTTATTTTGCAATATAAATTGTTATTATGAAATAATTTTGGAATTTCACGAAAAAATAAATGTTAAATCAAAAAAAAATTAAAAAATTTTACAGATAGTCTAAACTCTTCAAAAAAAAAATTTTTTATATTTCTAACATTAGTCTAGAAGGGTCTTCTAATAGCTCTTTCACTCTAACCAAAAAGCTTACAGATTCTCTGCCATCGATAATTCTATGATCATAAGAAAGAGCTAAATACATCATCGGTCTTATTACCAATTCATCTCCTAAAACAACACCCCTCTTTACAATATTATGCATACCCATAATTGCAGACTGTGGAGAATTAATTATAGGTGTTGATAACATTGAGCCAAAAATTCCTCCATTTGTCAAAGTAAAAGTTCCACCTTTCATCTCATCAATAGATAGTTTGCCATCTCTTGCCTTTGTTGCTAGACGAACAACTTCTTTCTCAATTTCATCAAAAGACATCGAGTCTGCTTTTCTTATTACAGGCACAACCAAACCCTTCGGAGTCGAAACGGCTATTGATATATCACAATGTTCATTATAAACTATTTCATCTCCGTCAATCATAGCATTGACAGCAGGCCATTCACTAAGTGCCACACAACAAGCTTTTGTAAAAAAAGACATAAAACCTAAATTAACACCATATTTCTCTTTGAATGATTCCTTATATTCAGACCTAATCTTCATAATGGATGACATATCAACTTCATTAAAGGTAGTGAGCATAGCTGTCTCATTTTTAACAGAAACCAATCTCTTAGCAATCGTCTTTCTAAGCTGAGTCATTTTCTCTCTTCTCTGAGGACTAGTATTAGTCTTTTCAGGTGTTTGTTCTACTTCTTTTTCTAAATCAATAACATCATCCTTTAATATTTTTCCACCTGAACCTGAACCAATAATATTCTTAACATCTATGCCTTTTTCTTCTATAATCTTCTGAGCAACCGGTGTAACATTTAATTTATCATCAATTTCTGTGATTTCCTTTTCGGTATTATTGGAAGAGTCAAGATCTTCAACTTTTTCGATTTTTGGTTTCTCATCTTTTTCAGGTATATCAAAATCACCTTTCTCTATACTACAAATATGTGAACCTATCTCTAGAGTGTCTCCTTCTTTTGCCTCAATGATTAGCTTACCAGAGGATTCAGCAGTTAAATCAAAAGTTGCTTTATCGGAATCTATTTCAGCAATTATCTCATCTAATTCAACAATATCTCCTTCATTCTTGATCCAGGAAGATATTGTAACCTCATTAATAGACTCACCAACTGCGGGAACCATCATTTTTATTATATCATTTGCCATAATTCTTATTTAAATATTTTTTTTATTAATTCCTCTTGCTCTTTTATGTGAACTTTTAAAAATCCTGTAGATGGGGAAGAGCTCCTCTTTCTTGAGATTAACTCCAAACCTTTAATATTAAATGAAGATATGTAGGACCAATAACCCATATTTTGATTTTCTTCCTGAGCCCATATTAGTTTGTCATGATTTTTATATGATTTTAAAATTTTCATAACTTTATCAAGAGGGAATGGACTTAATTGTTCTATCCTTATTATAGAGACTTCCTCAACTTTATTTTTGTTTTTGAATTCTTCTAGGTCATAGAAAAATTTTCCTGTACATAAAACGATCTTTTTAATTTTATTCTTATTATCACAATCATCTATAACCTCCTTGAAAGATGAATCTGTAAAATCTGAGAGTTTAGAAAATACCTTTGGGTGACGGAGTAAACTTTTAGGACTTAAAACAAAACATGGTTTTCTGAAGTCCCAAGCTAATTGTCTTCTAATTAAATGAAATAAGTTTGCGGGAGTAGTTAGGTTGACAACAACCATATTATCTTCAGAACATAGACTTAAAAGCCTTTGAGGCCTGGCACTAGAATGTTCAGGGCCTTGACCCTCATAACCATGAGGAAGCAATACAAGTAGACAATTCATTTTCTCCCATTTTGTTTCTGCAGACGATATAAATTGATCTATTATAACTTGTGCACCATTTGAAAAATCTCCAAACTGAGCTTCCCAAACAACCAGTGTGTTGGGGCTTGCCATAGAATATCCATATTCAAAACCTAAAACGCCAAACTCTGAAAGTAATGAATTATAAATTTTAAGTTTAACCTGATCATCTGATATAAAGTCAAGACTTGAGTAGGGAATATTTGAATTTGCATCAAATAGTTGAGCGTGTCGGTGAGAGAATGTACCTCTTACGACATCCTGTCCAGATATTCTCACAAATTTCTTTTCATTCAATAAAGATCCGTAAGCAAGCAATTCGGCATCTGCCCAGTTAAGTGATTTATCCTTAAAAAAGTTTTTTTCTCTATCATTAAGAAGTCTAGTGATTTGCTTCAAAGGCTTAAAGCCATCTGGTACTTTTACAAGAGCCTTACCAATTTTCTCAAGTGTTTCTAAGTTAATTCTTGTCTCAGGAGAAGCTTTAAAGTCTTTAGGCTCAGAGGATCTTAAAAAACTCCATTCCTCATCTTTCTTTTGTGGTTTATACGGTAGAGGCTTTTGCTTAACCTCATCTAGTCTCTCCTGCAACTTTTGCCTAAAGTCTTTATTAAGTTTAGATGCTAAGTCCTTATCTATTTCATTATTATTTTCTGTAATTCTCTTGAAGTATACATCTCTAGGGCTTGGGTGCTTAGATATTAAATTATAGAGGTTTGGCTGAGTAAATTTTGGTTCGTCACTTTCATTGTGTCCATGTCTCCTGTAACATAATAAGTCAATAAAAATATCTTTTTTAAATTTCTGTCTGTATGCTAATGCAAATTTTGAAGCAAAAAATACTGCTTCAGGATCATCCCCGTTAACATGAAGAACTGGAGAGTCAATAATTTTGGCTAAGTCTGTACAATAGATACTTGACCTGGCATCATCATAGTCAGTCGTAAAGCCTATTTGATTATTAATCACAAAATGTATAACTCCACCAACTTTATACCCATCAAGTTGTGACATTTGAATAGTCTCATAAACAATTCCTTGACCAGCGATTGCCGCATCTCCATGGATTAAAATTGGTATAGCAGAATCAAAATTTCCCTTGTACTCTTCATCAATTTGAGCTCTTGTGTAACCCATCACAACTGGATTAACCGACTCCAAATGACTAGGGTTTGGAATTAACTTAACGTATATATTTTTTTCTCCCTCACTTATAAAACTGTTATAACCAAGGTGATATTTCACATCACCATCTCCAAATATGAGATCTGGGTCCATATTTCCTTCAAATTCATTAAAGATCTCGTCATAAGTCTTTTGAAGGATGCTAGTTAATACATTTAGCCTGCCTCTGTGAGCCATTCCTATAACAACTTCCTTAACATCACTCTCGCATGCAGATTTAATAAATTCATTTAAAAAAGTAATGGTATTTTCTCCACCTTCTAGAGAAAATCTTTTTTGACCTATGTACTTTGTGTGAAGAAAGTTTTCAAAGACAACTGCTTCATTAAGTTTTTTAAGGATTGTCTCTTTTTTTGGCTTATTTAATTTTTGACTAAACCATTTCTCCTCTACCCATTTCTTAATCCAGTTTACTTCATCGGTATTTCTTATATTAAAATATTCAAAACCTATTGAACCAACGTATATTTTGTTAAGTTTCTCAATAATATCCCTAAGAGGTTTATCTTTTAAACCAATTTCTGCTCCTGAAGAAAATGTTTGAGAGAGGTCATCCTTAGAGAGTCCAAACTCCTCTATATTAAACCTTACGTTATGATCTCTCCTTGTCCTCACGGGATTTGTTAATGAGTTAAGGTGTCCATACTTTCTATATGATTGTATTAATCTAGAGACTGATGACTCAGTGAATTTTATAGATTCTAAAGAATTATCTTCAGCAAACTCAAAACCCTCAAAAAACTTTTGCCATGTGATATCTACTGATTGAGTATCCAGCTTATATTTTGTGTATAGGTCATCAATATAACTTATGTCAGAATTCGAAGTGTAATTGAATTTGTTCATTTTTATGGTTAACAATGTAAAAGTAGACATAAAAATATATAATAAAAAACCGTTTATACGGTTATACAAATAATTAGTGAAATATGTACTCTTAATTTTAAATATTAATCACTTATTGATTTAAGTAATAATATTTATATATTTGCGCACTTAATTATTTAAACGTTAATGGACGTGTTCCATATAAACTATATCAACTATGGCAGTAAAAATAAGATTACAGAGACGAGGAAGAAAAAAACTTGCAATATATGACATTGTCGTTGCCGACGCTAGATCACCTAGAGACGGTAAAATCATTCAAAAAATAGGAACATATAATCCTAACCACAATCCCGCAAGCATTGTGCTTGATTCAGATAAAGCTTTAGAATGGGTTCTTAAGGGAGCTCAACCTAGTGATACAGCAAGAAATATTCTCTCTTACAAAGGAGTAATGTTTAGAAAACATCTTCAAGTGGGAGTACTGAAAGGAGCTATAAAGCAAGAAGACGCTGATAAAAAATTGGAGGCATGGCTTAACGATAAAGAATCTCAAATTAATAAAAAGATAACAAAACTAGAGAAGGATAAATCTGATTCTGATAAGAAAAGAATTGATGCTGAAAAAGCATTTAATAAGAAGAGAGAGGAAGATATTAAGAAAAAGTTAGAAGCTGCAGCCGCTGAAGAAGCTAAAGAAGAAGCGAAAGAGGAAGCTCCTGCTGCTGAAGAAGCTAAAGAAGAAGCTCCTGCTGCTGAAGAAGCTAAAGAAGAAGCGAAAGAGGAAGCTCCTGCTGCTGAAGAAGCTAAAGAAGAAGCTCCTGCTGCTGAAGAAGCTAAAGAAGAAGCGAAAGAGGAAGCTCCTGCTGCTGAAGAAGCTAAAGAAGAAGCGAAAGAGGAAGCTCCTGCTGCTGAAGAAGC
>CAJWTC010000014.1 GCA_913046795.1 uncultured Flammeovirgaceae bacterium
TATTATATCATGCAATATTATATAAAATTTTATTATCAACACTAAAAAATTTTTATTTGTAGTTTCATTTTTGTTTTCAATAAATAGCTTTAAATGCTATTAAAAATGGGTTTTTTTGATTATTTTTGAATATAAACTTCTAAACTAAACATGTCAGAAAATTCAGCAAATAAAAATAATTATTCAGCAGGTAATATACAGGTTCTTGAAGGTCTTGAGGCTGTAAGAAAAAGACCTGCAATGTATATCGGTGATGTAGGAAAGAAAGGCCTCCATCATCTTATATGGGAGGTAGTAGATAATTCTATTGATGAGGCACTTGCCGGTCATTGTGATGAGATAACAGTAGTAATTAATGAAGACAATTCAATAACTGTTAATGATAATGGTCGGGGGATTCCAACAGGAATGCATCCAAAAGAAAAAAAATCAGCTTTAGAAGTTGTAATGACGGTACTTCATGCTGGAGGTAAATTCGATAAAGACACTTACAAAGTTTCTGGTGGATTACATGGTGTAGGTGTTTCTTGTGTGAACGCTTTATCAGAAAAATTAAAAGTTACAGTCTACAGAGAAGGTAAAGTTTTTGAACAAGAATATCAAAGAGGTGCACCAGACTATGATGTTAAAGAAGTTGGGAAGACTGAAAAGAGAGGAACTTCAGTGACTTTCTCACCTGATAAAGAAATATTTACCGAATATGAGTACAAATATGATACAGTTGCAACAAGATTAAGAGAATTATCTTTCTTGAATGCGGGTATTAAAATCTTTCTAGTGGATGAGAGGGAGACAGATGATAACGGTGAAAAGAAAAAAGAAACCTTCTTTTCAGAAGGTGGATTAGTTGAGTTTGTTAACTATTTAGATGGTTCGAGAGAAAAACTGATTCCACCAATCTATATGGAAGGTAAGAAAGAAAATGTACCAGTTCAGGTAGCATTATCTTATAATTTATCTTATTCTGAGAATGTTGTCTCATATGTCAATAATATCAATACTATCGAGGGAGGTACTCACGTTGCTGGGTTTAGGAGAGGTTTAACAAGGACATTAAAATCTTATGCTGAAAAGTCTGGTCTGCTAGAAAAAGTTAAAGTGGATATTTCAGGTGATGATTTCAGGGAAGGCTTAACTGCAATAATCTCAATCAAAGTAGCTGAGCCACAATTTGAAGGTCAGACTAAAACTAAACTTGGTAATTCAGAGGCTATGGGTGCAGTTGATGTTTGTGTAGGGGAGATGCTCGGAAATTTTCTTGAAGAAAACCCTAAAGAAGCAAAACAAATTATTTCTAAAGTAATTCTTGCAGCTCAAGCAAGACATGCAGCAAGAAAAGCTCGAGAGATGGTACAGAGGAAAAATGTTTTAACTGGAACAGGATTACCAGGAAAACTTGCAGATTGCTCAGAAAAAGATCCATCTCTATGTGAGATTTATGTTGTAGAGGGAGATTCTGCTGGTGGTTCTGCCAAGCAAGGTAGAGATAGAACTTTTCAGGCAATTCTACCATTAAAAGGTAAGATATTAAATGTTGAGAAAGCGCAGGAGCATAAAATATATGATAACGATGAAATTAAAAATATTATAACTGCACTTGGAGTTAGATTTGGTACCGAGGAAGATGAAAAAGAGTTAAACCTAGAAAAACTTAGATATCATAAGGTGATTATAATGACAGATGCTGATATTGATGGTAGTCATATTAGGACTCTTGTATTAACTTTTTTCTTTAGGTATATGAAACCTCTAATTGATAAAGGTTTTCTATATATAGCCCTTCCACCATTATATCAAATTTCTAAAGGTAAAAAAAGTGAATATGTATGGTCAGAGGATGAGAAAGATAAGGTAGTCAAAGAAATGGCTAAGGATGGTAAAGAATCATCTGTAAATATTCAAAGGTACAAAGGTCTTGGTGAAATGAATCCTGAACAGTTATGGACTACCACTATGGATCCTTCACAAAGATTATTAAATAAAGTTACTATAGAATCAGCAGCTGAGGCAGATGTATTATTTTCTAAACTAATGGGTGACGAAGTTGCCCCTAGAAGAGATTTTATTGAAAAAAATGCTAAGTATGCCAATGTCGATGTTTAAGCCCACTTTTTTTTTACTTTTTTTTCTAATTTCAGAAAACTCCTTTTCATATTGGCAGCAAAAAGTTGATTATGAAATAAAGATAAACTTTGATCATAAAAAACATCAATTTGAGGGTGAACAAAAAGTAATCTATCATAACAAATCAAATGACACCTTAAATAAGATTTTTATTCATTTATATTTTAATGCTTTCCAACCTGGAAGTATGATGGATGTAAGAAGTAGGTCTTTGCCAGATCCAGATAGGAGGGTAATGGATAGGATTTCGAAATTATCTAAAAATGAAATCGGATTTCATCAAATTAATAAAATACAGCAAAACGGAAAAGATTTAAATTATCATGTACAAGGAACAGTTTTGGAAGTTGATTTAAACCAATCACTGCTCCCTAATCAATCAACTGATTTTTATATAGAATATTTTAGTCAGGTTCCAGTTCAGATTAGAAGAAGTGGAAGGAATAGTAGTGAGGGAATTGATTACTCTATGGCTCAATGGTTTCCCAAAATAGCAGAATATGATAAAAAAGGATGGCATGCACACCCCTACATTGCTAGGGAGTTTTATGCTCCATGGGGAAACTTTGATGTTACCATTAAGATGCATGAAAAATATATAATTGGGGCAACTGGAATACTGGTATCCAAAATAAAAGAGGGGAACTTCAATAAATGGAATTTTAAAGCTGATAATGTTCATGATTTTGTATGGGCAGCTGATCCAGATTATAGGCACGATATTTTAACAGTTCAAGATCAAGATTTAGAACTTCATTTCTATTATCAACCCAGTTCGGATGATATGATTAAGAATTGGGGAAGGCTTCAAGAACATACCGCTGAAGCATTCAAATATTTTAGTAAAACATTTGGTAAATATCCATATAGTAAATATTCTGTAATTCAGGGTGGTGACGGAGGTATGGAATACCCGATGGCTACCTTAATAACAGGAGAAAGGTCTTACCCAAGTTTATTATCAGTTACAATTCATGAGGCATTACACTCTTGGTATCAAATGACTTTAGGAACAAATGAGAGCTATTATGCATGGATGGATGAGGGGTTTACTTCTTTTGCCCAAAACATTACTCAGTATGAGTTATTTAATGATATTTATGATCTTGACCCAATAAATCCATTATTAAATTCTTACAAGAGATACTTTCAGTTTCTTGAAGATGAAATAGAAGAGCCACTCACTACTCACTCTGATCATTTTTCAACTAATCGCGCATATGGAGTTGGTTCATATACTAAGGGTGCAATTTTTTTAAGTCAATTAGGATACATTATTGGAGATAAAACATTATTTAAAGGATTGAGAAGATATTACAATGAATGGAAATTTAAACATCCTGATAAAAATGATTTTATAAGAATTATAGAAAAGGAAAGTGACTTAGAATTAGACTGGTATCTAGATTATTGGATTGGGACAACACATAAAATTGATTATTCTATTGAACTTATTAATTCGTCAAGAGATATAATTACTCTCGAGTTAAAAAAAATAGAGAATATGCCAATGCCTATAGAACTTGAAGTTCTTTATAGTGACAACTCAAAAAAAAATATTTACATCCCTCTTTCAATTATGAGAGGAGAAAAAAAATTTAAATCTGAAGAAGATGTAATTATCATGCCTGACTGGGAATGGGTGAATGATTCATATTCATTGGAGCTAGATATTAAAGACAAATTAATTAAATCAATTACTATTGATCCCAAAAAGAAACTGGCAGATTATAATAGAACTAATAACTTTTTGAAAATTAATTAATGTATTATTTTGTGATAATTACTTATTAAGAAATTTATCTAGTATCTCTTTTACTTCCCCCTCAGTTATCTTTTCAATAGTCATTTTATATTTTTCAAGAATTTCTTTTGGGAAACCAACAAATGGTTTCTTCTTTTTTTGTTGAAATATTTTACCGTATTCCGTACCCCTAACTGCCAATATATATGGTGGTTTACCATATTTACCTGTTCTAATTTGAATGCTACCATCAAAGAATTCTTTTAAGATATCTTTAGATTTTTCAATTGGTGTACTAATTATTTCTATTAATTGATCTTTAGTTAATAATTTGGGCTCCGGATATTTTTCTTTGTTAATTTTAAAGTTTTTCTCATTATACCTCAAGTAGAATCCATACCTTCCATTTTTCAACTCGATAACACCTTCTTTATATTCGACATTTACAAGTTTGTCGTCCTCATCTTTCTTATTGATAATAGATATAGCTTCATCAATTGATATATGTTTAATTAATTTATCGTATGGGATGTTACAGTATTTTGGAAACCCCTCATCAGGATCCTCTTTCTCACCTATTTGAATAACTGGTCCAAATTTAGCTATTCTAGCTTTCATTACCTTACCATCATATTCACCAAGATCTCTTTCAAGTTGGTATCTCTCTTCAGGGACATTATCAGATAAATCAGAAAACCCGCTATAAAAATCCTTAAGCATATCATTCCAATTTTTTCCATTGAAGGCAATTTGATCTAATTGACTTTCAGTTTTTGCAGTAAAAGAGTAATCCATGAAACTTGATATAAAATTTTCATTAAGAAATTCAGTCACAAACATTCCTATGTTCGTAGGATATATTTTATTCTTTTCAAATCCAGTTTTCTCTTTTTTAATTTCAGATAATATTTTATTATTTTCTAATAGCAGCTCTTTGCTGTCTATAATTTTACCATCTCTTTCCTCCTTAATTACGTATTCTCTCTCTTTAATTTTTCTTACAGTCTCTGCGAAAGTGGAAGGCCTTCCTATTCCAGAATCTTCCATTTTTTTAATTAAGCTTGCTTCAGAATATCTGGGAGGGTGTTTTGTGAAAACCTCCTTCGATAAAATATTTTCAATTTTGATTTCGGATTTTTCTTCAAGCTTGGGTAGAAGTTTAGATTTATCTTCAAGTTCATTATATAATCTTAAGAATCCATCAAATACTAACACCTCGCCAGTTGCTTTGAAAGACGTATCATCAACTGAATTAATTTTGACAATAGTTCTCTCGAATATTGAGTCAGTCATTTGAGACGCAAGTGTTCTCCTCCATATGAGATTATATAATTTTTTTTCAGTTTCAGACTTACCTGCATTTTCATTAGAGAGGTTTGTTGGCCTAATTGCCTCATGAGCTTCCTGAGCACTTTTAGATTTTGTTTTATAAATTCTTTTATTGTGATATTCTTTTCCAAAATTTTCATATATAATTTTTTCAGCACTATTTAATGCCTCCTCTGATAAATTAACAGAATCTGTTCTCATATACGTAATGTGACCAGCTTCATAGAGCCGCTGAGCTGTTGACATAGTTAATGAAGGTGAGAATCCGATTTTTCTAGACGCCTCTTGTTGTAGAGTGGACGTAGTAAATGGTGTAGATGGAGATCTTTTAGATGGTTTCTTTTCAATGGTTGATACATGAAATTTTTTATCTAGGCAGCTAATTAAATAATTATTGGCCTCATCACTTGAGTTAAATCTTTTATTTAATTCAGCACTAAATTTCTCATTAGAAGTAGATATGAAGTTGGCAGTAGTCTTAAAAGAAGACTCAGGTATAAAATTATTAATTTCATTTTCCCTGTCAACAACAAACTTTACAGCTACAGATTGTACTCTACCAGCAGAGAGTCCTCTTTTTATTTTTTTCCAAAGAATTGGTGAAATTTCAAAACCTACTAATCTATCTAATACTCTTCTGGCTTGCTGTGCATTTACCAGATTCATGTCAATTTTAGTTGGATTCTCTAAAGATTTTAAAATAGCATTTTTTGTAATTTCTCTGAAAATAATTCTTTCATATTCATTATCCTCTAAATCTAATATTTCCTTTAAATGCCAAGCTATAGCTTCACCTTCTCTGTCGTTATCTGTTGCAATAAATACTTTTTCAGACTTTTTTCTTAAACTTTTTAGTTCTTTTATAACCTTTTTTTTATCTGGAGATGGAATGTATGTAGGTTTGAAGCCATTTTCTTTATCAATAGATTTATCATCTTTAGCTAGATCTCGGATATGCCCATAGCATGAAGACACCTTAAAATCTTTACCTAAGTATTTTTCAATCGTTTTGGCTTTGGCCGGTGACTCAACAATTACTAGATTTTTACTCATTATATGAATTATACTTTTTAAAAAGTTGTCAAATATGAAAAAAAAAATATTATAATTATAATCTCTTCTTATAATATATTTTAAATATTGTTGTTCAATACGTAGTATTGAAATTTTTAGTTTTATGAAAATAATAATTTCACCAAATTCTTTTAAGGGAACTCTTTCATCTATTCATGCTTGTAATTTAATAGAAAAAGGTATTAAAAGGGTTAATCCTAGATTTGATACATATAAATTACCTATAGCTGACGGAGGCGATGGGTCTTTAGATTTTTTTAAATATTATTTTCGTCATAAATCAGTTTTAATAGAATCTTTAAATCCTATTGGTGAAATTATAGAATCAGAATATATCTTAATAGAAAAAGAAAAAACTGCTGTAATTGAGTTAGCTAATGCGTCTGGGTATAGTCTAATGCTCAATAAGAAAAGAGATCTATCTAATATGGATTCTTTCGGTACCGGAGTTCAAATTAAATCAGCTATTGATAATGGTGCTAAAAAAATTATTTTGTGTCTTGGAGGGTCAGCCACTATAGATGCTGCGTCAGGAATATTAAAAGCTCTTGGAGTAAAGTTTTTAAAAGATGGTAAAAATATTGAAAAGAGGAATCCTATTACTGAAATGACAGAAATGGATATTTCTAAATTCTTGGAAAATATTACTAACGTAGAATTCGTTTTATTATCAGATGTTAATAATAGGATACTAGGAAAAGATGGGGCCGTAATGATTTATGGTAAACAAAAAGGTCTTTCTCAAAAAAATTTTATGAGGTTTGAAAATTATTTAAAAAAAACAACAGAATTAACTTCTAAAATTTTTGATGTTAATTTGTTATCGATAAAGGGTGGGGGTTCAGCTGGAGGAGCAGGAGCGATTTTATCAGCTTTTTTTAATACAAAATTATATAATGGCACAGAATTTTTACTTGACTATATAAACTATAAAAAATACTTGAATGATTCAAGTCTAATCATCACAGGAGAGGGAGCTATAGATTTACAATCATTAAACTGTAAGGGCCCTATTGCATTAATCAAATACGTAAATAATTCAAAAATTAAAAAACCAATAAGAATAGCTATAGCTGGTAAATTCGATTATTCATTAAATGAAAAATTTAATAATTATTTTGATTATATATTTTCAATTAGTGATATGAGAAAAACTGAGGATGTTATTAAGGATAGTAAAAAATATCTTCTAGAGGAAAGTATTAAAGTAGGTAGATTCATTAATCATCTTGATATTTAATTTATAGTATGTATCTTAAAAAGAAACTTATAATAATCATTATTTATTTTTTACCAGGACTTATCCAATCTCAACACATTATTTATTCTCAATATTATTCATCACCCCTAACTTTAAACCCATCTATGACAGGACTAGGGGAATTTGGAAGGTTTGGTATTAACTACAGGAATCAGTGGACTTCTATTGGTGATGGGTTTAATTCTTACAGTACTTGGTTTGATTATAATTTTTTAAAATCAAATTTTTCAGTGGGACTGAATTTTTCAGGAGAAGAACTTAATATCTCAAATTATTCGTCAAATCACATTTCTCCTTCGATTTCTTACGAAATAAATATAAATTCTAATATGATTATAAGGTCAGGATTTCAAATAAATTATTCTTCAATTGGTTTTGATAATTCCAAATTGATTTTTTTTGATCAGTTAGGTCCCTCTGGTTTAATTGGTCTAACTTCAGAAAATCTAAATAATTTTAATAGAAGAAGTTTTTTTAATTTGAACTATGGGATCTTAATATTTTCAGAAAAATTTTGGGTTGGAACTTCTATTTATAATTTACTTCAGCCAGATATTTCACTATCAAACCAAGAAAATAATTTAAGAAGAAATTATTTATTACATGGTGGAATGAATTTGATAAACAATCAGATATCTCCTTCATTTAATATAATAAAATACCCATCATTTATTCAATTTAGTTTGGGCTCATATTTTAATTTAAATCCGATTTCGATAGGATTATGGTATAGGGGAATTGCGTTGTCAAAAAATAAAAATAATTTTGAAACTTTGATAGGCAAGTTAAATTTTAAAAGTAAAAACTTTAGTATCGCATATAGTTATGATTATAATTTATCAGATGATAAGCTAGGGTCCCATGAAATTTCTCTAATGTTTGACTTTCATTTTTTTGGAAAAAAACTCCCACCTAAAAATGTGCGTTATTTAAGATGTCCTGTACCTAATTTTTAAGTAATTTCACCTATGGATTATTCTGAAATAAAATTCTTACTATTAGTAATTGTAACAATTAGTTTTTTATTTGAATTAATTTCTGGATTACTTAATTTCAATAGCTTCGATAAGCCCTTACCTGAAAATGTTAAAAATATTTATTCTAAGGATGAGTATTCAAAATCACAATCTTATAAGAAAATTAATTTTAAATTTGAGTTGATATCATCCATCTATGGTTTTTTAATAATTTTTCTTGTTTTATACTATGGTTTATTAGGTCAACTAGATTCATATTTGCGAAACATAACATTTGAAAATGAGATCAGTCTCTCTATACTTTTTTTTCTTTCTATATTTTTAATTTCAGATATAATTAAAATTCCTTTCCAACTATATAAGACTTTTATAATTGAAGAAAACTTTGGTTTTAATACAATGAAAATCTCCACATTTTTAATTGATAAAATAAAAAGTTATATAATTTCTTCTTTCTTTATTGTTATACTAATTACGCCACTCCTATTATTTATTATTTTATACCCTGATTCTTTTTGGATATATTTCTGGCTATTTATCTCAGCTTTTTTAATTTTTGCAAATATGTTCTATACCTCACTGATTGTTCCCTTATTTAATAAATTAGAAGTTCTTAAAGATGGAGAATTAAAACAAAAAATGGATAATTTTTCTAGAAAGGTAAATTTTCCATTATCTAATATTTTTGTAATTAATGGTTCATTAAGATCAAAAAAAGCAAATGCTTTTTTCTCAGGTTTTGGTAAAAATAAAAAAATTGTTTTATATGACACCCTTATAAAAAATCATACAGTAGATGAATTAGTGGCAGTTTTAGCTCACGAAATTGGTCACTATAAATTAAATCATATCAAGACTAATATGGCTATATCAGTTATTACTACTGGTTTTATGTTATTTATTTTATCAAACTTTATATTCAATAGCCAAGTCAGTTATGCTTTAGGAGGAAATGTTTCCTTCAGGCATCTTGAAATTTTTGCATTCTTCATTATATATAGTCCAGTCAGTTCTCTTATATCTATTTTAATGAATATTAAAAGTAGAAAAAATGAATATGAGGCTGACGAGTACGCAGTAAAAAATTTTAATAAGAAACCTATGTTAGATGCATTAAAGAGATTATCAAAAGATAACCTTACAAATTTGACACCTCACCCATTATATGAGTTTTTAAATTATTCACATCCCTCTATATCCAAAAGATTATACTCGATTGAAAAAATTAAGTAGATTAACTTTTTTCTATACCAAACCCATCTAGCCTATTCCTGTAATAATATAACATCTTCATATTTTTTATGATAATCCTTTCATCTTTTAATATTAAAGGTTTGGGGGTATGATAAAGTCCGAGTTTCTGACATCCGATAGAAATTTGTTTATCTATATCTAATTCTAGTTCATTAGATTTTCTTATCTTCTTATTAAAAGCCAATTCATCTACTTTCTTGAGGGTTTTAATATAATATTTCTTGAAATCTTCTAATTTAATAGTTACCTCATCATCAGGCAGAGAAATCATATTAATAATATCAATATTTTTAAATTTTTCTTTAATAATTTGATAAGCAGTAAATGCAACAAGAGTGCTAGGAAAAGCAACTGTGCCACTCATAAACTCTTTTATGATTTTATCTGAAAGGTTACTTAAAATTTCTTTTTTACTCATCTTTTTATAGTTGAAATCTATATTATTTTTTAAATCTCCATTTTTATCCAATTTGTTACCATAAACATCCATCGGATTTCCTATAGTAACAGCTATTCTATTGGATTGAGTGAAATATTTTATTAAAAACAATAAAATTTTATATGTGCTTGAATATCCTAAATCTTTTAGATGATTTTGAGAACCGCCTTTTGATGATATATATTGGTTTATTAGAGCTGGGCCTTCTAGAACAAATTGATAATTAAAAGTAACTGGTACTACAAAAATCTTTTTATGATTTCCTATTTCTTTCTGAGCTTCAAGAGCACTTCCTAATAATCCTAGCTTTAAATTTTTTTCTACTGCCCCAGATCTTGATCTAGTCCCTCCAGGATAAAATAAGTTATGACATTCATTAATAATAGCTTCCTCAGTATATGTCTTTAAGGTTTCTAGATATAACATATGTTTCTTTCTTCTATCAACTTTATATGCACCTAAGCTATTAAAAAAGTAAGCAAAAATTTTAAGGTTATATAGTACTAAACCAGCACCGTACATAAACGCTGGAAGCCCTAAATGTGATATTACATATCCTATAAGGGCTGAGTCTAAATGTGAGAAGTGAGTGGGAACCATTACAATAGTACCTTTTTTTGAAAGCCTTCTTAGTTTATTTTTTTTACCTACAATATTAATTGTACTATCTAAATTCAAATTTCCAAATGGATTCCTGAGTCTTGATGCATTTAGAAGTCTACCTAAAAAGGATATTATAACTCTTTTTGCAAAGCTGTAATGAGTTCTTTTAAAATTACCTGTTATTTCTCTGGTATACCTATCAATTATTTCTGGTAATATTTGATCTGAAATTTTATTATTTTTTTTGTCTGAATCAAACTTTGAAATTTTTTCTTTTAATTCATACCAGAACTTTTTATCATCTTTTGGGTCTGCATTCCATGATATATTTGATATTCTTAGTTTTTCTTTATAGACAGTATTTATTATTTCTTCATAAAGATTACTTGCATTTACTTTTTTAAGAATTTTTTTTTGTGTCTTCTTAGAGATATTTTGCATGAATTTATCTCTATTTTTAAAAAGTTGAACAATTGGCCAAAATTTAGATTTTTCTACAATTTTCTTATATTTCTTAATCTTATTTTTATTTTGGTTAGCCATCCTTTTGCTTCATAAATCGTAAGTACTATAATTGCTATACTTTAGTAATTTAATTCAATTCCAATGAATTTAAATGAAATTAGAAAACCCATAGCTAATGAGATGGGTAAATTTAAAAATAAGTTAAGAGACTCTATAACTAGTGAAAGTAAATTAATTGATACGGTTATAAACTACGTACTGAAAAGAAAAGGTAAGCAGATAAGGCCAATTTTTGTTTTTTTAACAGCTGGTCTAAATGGTAAAATAACGGAATCATCTTACAGGGCTGCTATTTTAATAGAAATTTTACATACGGCTACTCTTATTCATGATGATGTTGTTGATGACTCAAATTATCGAAGGGGGTTTTTCTCTGTTAATGCTTTATGGAAAAGTAAATATTCTGTCTTAATAGGTGATTATTTATTATCAAGAGGATTAGAATTATCTGTTCAAAATGATGACTTCAAATTTCTTGGTATTTTATCTTCCTCAGTTAAGAAAATGAGTGAGGGGGAAATAACTCAACTGAAAAAATCAAAATCTCTTGACATAGATGAAGAGACATATTTTAAGGTAATTAAAGGTAAGACAGCAAGTTTATTTTCATCTTGTTGTATGATGGGGAGTATTTCTGCTGGCTCAAATAAGGATAATATAGAAAAAATGAAAAAATTTGGGTTACTTGTAGGTCAGGCTTTTCAAATTAGGGATGATTTATTTGGGTATCTATCTTATGACACAGGGAAGCCATCTTTAAATGACTTCAAGCAAGCAAAAATTACTTTACCTCTTATCTATTCCTTATCAAAAGTTAGTAAATATGATAAAAAAAGAATCATTAATGATTTAAGAAACTATAAATCAATTGATAGAATTATTGAGTTTGTTAAACAAAATGGTGGAATTGAATACAGTGAGAAAATTATGAATAATTTAATTTTAGAATCCAGGGAAATATTAGATTCTTTTCCACAATCAAAATATAAAGTCAGTCTTGAATCGTTGCTAAATTATATTATTAGTAGAGAAAAATAATTTTTTTTATTTCAAGTGGGATAAAGTGGGATAAAGTGGTGTAAAATGTATAAATGTTTATTACATTTACATAAGTGGTTTATATTAATACTCTGATATGGCTTTTTTCACAGGCGAACATGAGTGTAAATTAGATGCTAAGGGTAGACTGACTTTACCTTCAAGGTTAAAATCAGTCTTACCTGCAGCTTCTATGAAAAATATTATTATTAGAAAGGGATTCGAACCAAACCTGATACTTTACCCACTCAATGAATTTCAAAATATTTACTCAAGAATTAATTCTTTAAATGAATTCAGTTCAGAGCAAAGAAAATTAAAAAGGAATTTATTTAGTAGTATCTCTCAGGTAGAATTAGATTCTAATGGTAGATTCCTATTGCCAAAATCTATGGTTTTACATTGTAATTTAGATAAAGATGTCATTCTTGTTGGTATGGGAAATATTATAGAGCTGTGGAGCGCAAAAAAATACGGAAAATTTTTAATTGATGACTCTCATGAGTTTTCAAAACTTGCTCAAAAATATCTAGATGAATAAGTAATGATGAAGTACCATGTCCCCGTTTTACTTAACGAATCCATTAGTGGACTAAGTATAAAGCCAGAGGGAACATACCTTGATTTGACTTACGGAGGTGGAGGACATTCAAAAAAAATTTTAGAAAAATTAGGTGCCAAAGGAAAGCTTATCTCTTTTGATAGGGATGAGAGTGCCTTATCAAATAGTAGAACTAATAATAGTAATTTAGAGTTGATAAAAAGCAATTTTAAATTTTTTGATAATCATATTAAGGAAAGAGGAATTGATAAAGTTGATGGTATTCTTGCAGATTTAGGTGTTTCCTCACACCAGATTGATAAATTAGAAAGAGGTTTTACTTATAAAGGAGATACTAAATTAGATATGAGGATGAATATAAGGGACTCCTTAGATGCTGCTGAAATAATTAATACTTATGATCAAGAAAAATTAGAGAGTATTTTTTTTAACTATGGGAATATTTTAAAACCAAGAAATATTGTTAGAGAGATTATAAAACAAAGAGAAAAAAAAAGGATTCTAAGTAATACAGATTTTATTATAATTCTAAATCAAATATTTAAAAAAGAAATAGGTTATAAATTATTATCTAAATTTTTTCAAGCAATAAGGATTGAGGTTAACGATGAGATAAACTCATTAAAAATTATGTTGAAAAAATCTATTGAATTTCTTAATAAAAAGGGAAGATTAGTAATAATATCATACCATTCTCTTGAAGATAAAATTGTAAAAAACTTTATAAATAAGTCTAGTTTTTCATCTGATTATAATAAAGATATGTATGGAAGAAAAGAAGAGTTTTTTTTTAGAGTAACTAAAAAGCCGATAGTTCCATCTAGAGAAGAAGTAAAAATTAATCCTAGATCAAGAAGTGCTAAATTAAGAATAGGAGAAAGGTTATGAGCATAAAAGATAGAATAGGTGACTTATATAATAAATCAAAGGATAATGTTATAAACCCAAAAATTAAACTTAGTTATTTTAAGGTCTTTTATTTTCTATTTTTTTTGATAATATATATAAGTAACCAACACTCTGTAGAAAAGAAAATCAGAAATATAAATAAGCTTGAGAAAGAGGTTGAGGAATTGAGGACAGATTACATAACATTAAAAAATAATTTTATGTTTTCTAGGAAAGAGACCGAAGTCCTTAAAAAAGCAAAAGATATGGGTTTAGAAAACTCTAATATTCCTCCAGAAAAGATTATAATTAAATGAATATCAAAAAAGAGATTTTATTTAGAGTAAGGTTTGCCTTCATTTTTATTTTTTTAGTAAGCTTAGGTATTATTTATAGCATATTTCATCTCCAATTTAATGAATCAGAAAAATGGGGAAAAAAATCAGAAAATATAAATTTCAAGTATGATATAATTCAGGCTAGTAGGGGAAATATACTATCAGATGATGGTAGTATTTTGGCAACTTCTCTCCCTTTCTATAAATTAGCTTTTGACCCATCTATTCCTGAAGAGGAAATATTTGACTTCGGAATTGACTCATTATCTTATAACCTCTCATTATTTTTTCAAGATAAGTCTATGAATGAGTACAAAAGAATAATCACTAAAGCTAGAGATAATGGAAGAAGATATCTTCTTTTAAACAGAGATAAGATTGGTTACCAAGAAAAAAAGGAATTATCAAAATGGCCAATTTTTAGAGAGGGTAGGTTGAAGGGAGGAGTGTTATTTGAAAAAATTGATCAGAGATATAGACCATTTTCAAAGTTGGGATATAGAACAATTGGCTCTGTAGATGAAAATAATAAAGGTACTGTAGGAATAGAATATAGTTTTAATTCATATTTAGAAGGAAATAATGGTGAAGTTCTCAAACAAAAAATTGCAGGAAATTATTGGAAACCTGTATATGACGGAACTGAAAGACAGCCTAAAAATGGTAAGGATATTGTAACTACGTTAAATGTGAATTTACAAGATATTTCTGAATCTGCTCTTCTCAGAGGATTAGTATCTAATGATGCTGATAATGGTTGTGTGATCTTAATGGAGGTGAGTACTGGTGAAATTAAGGCTATAGCTAATTTTTCTAAGAATAGTTCTGGATACTACACTGAAAATTATAATTATGCTATTCAAGGAATGCATGAACCCGGTTCAACTTTTAAGCTAGCAAGTATTCTAGCTTATCTTGAGGATTCAGATATTTCAATTTATGATTCTATTGATACAGGGAATGGTGAATATAAATTCTATTCAGAGGTAATGAAAGATCATAAACCAGGAGGATATGGAACAATTTCTATTAAAGAAGTTTTTGAAAAGAGTTCGAATATAGGAGTAGCAAAACTTATAGATGATCAGTTTAGCTCTAATCCTGATAGATTCTTGAACTATATCAAAAAATTTGGATTGAATAAATCATTTGATTTCCAGATATATGGCTCTTCACTTCCATCTATTAAAGAGTCTAGTGATTCTGCATGGAGTAAAGTTTCTTTGCCGTGGATAGCACATGGTTATGAGTTTATGTTAACGCCTCTTCATACTTTATCGTTATATAATGCCGTTGCAAATAATGGAATTTACGTAGAACCTAATATCGTAAAGGAAGTAAGAGAAGCAAATAAAGTATTTGAACGTTTTGAAGATTTTAATTCTTTTAAAATTGCAAAGAAAAGTTCTATTAATACTGTTAAGGAGTTGTTAAAGGGTGTTGTTGAGAATGGAACTGCTGACAATATTAAAAATAGTTATTATCAAATATCAGGTAAAACTGGAACAGCAAAAAAAGTAATAAATGGAAAATACGCAAATAGATATTACACATCCTTTGCAGGATTTTTTCCATCTGAAAACCCAAAATATAGTTGTATTGTAGTTATTGATAATCCAAAGAAATATAGAATTTATGGGAGTGATGTAGCTGCACCAGTATTTAAGGAAATAGCAGATAAAATATTTATTTCAGATAAGAATTATTTTGAAGAAATTAAGAAAAAGGAAATTTTTACTTCTTTTCCATTAATAAGGTCAGGTTATAAAAAAGATTTAGTCAGCTTGACTAATTATCTAGGAATATCAAATCATTCGGAAACAGAAAATGAATGGGTGAGAACTAAAGTTATAGATAATTCAATTTTTTGGGAAGGGATAAACGCAAAATCGTTTCTGATTCCCAACGTGGTTGGTATGACTCTAAAGGATGCCATTTTTCTTCTGGAATCTAGGGGATTAAAAGTTAATTATAAAGGTAGGGGAAGAGTAAAAAAACAAAATATTAGTCCTGGTAATTTGACAAAAAATTATAAAACAATAAATATTAATTTGGGATGAAAAAGCTAAGGAATTTATTAGAGGGGATAGAGATTATTTCATCAAAAGGTGATTTAGATATTGATATATTGGGGGTAAGCACTAACTCCAAAGTCACAGAGAGAGGGTATCTTTTTTTTGCAGTTAAAGGTAATAATCTTGATGGACACGAGTTTATTGATGGTGCAATAAGAAATGGGAGTAATTGTATAATATGTTCTGTTATACCAAAAAAAATTGATACTAATTTATGCTATGTTCAGGTTAAGAATATGAGAGTTGCTATAAATAAAATTTCTTCTAAATTTTATAATAATCCAGTTAAAAAATTAAAAATTATTGCAGTTACAGGTACAAATGGTAAGACATCAATTGTTTATTTTTTATATCAATTTTTATCATTTTTAGATATAAAGGTAGGTATGTTATCAACAATAGAAAATAAGATAAATGATAAGTCAATTAGTTCTTCATTAACTACCCCTGACCCCATTGAGATTAATAAGTTAATGAGTGAAATGGTTAAAATGGGCATGGAGTATTGTGTTATGGAAGCCAGTTCACATGCTATTGATCAAATTAGAATTTCTGGTTCAGATGTATATGTAGCTATATTTTCAAATATTTCTCATGACCACCTAGATTACCACAAAACTTTCTTGAATTACATAAATGCTAAGAAGAAATTATTTGATGATTTGAGTGAAGATTCTTTTTCTGTAATAAATAATGATGATAAAAGGGCTGACTATATTGTTCAGAATTCAAAATCAAAAGTCATCAATTATAGTGTTAAGTCTATTTCAGAAAATAAAGCAAGAATTATTGAAAAAAGTGTAGAGGGGATGTTAGTAGATATTGATAATCAAAGAGTTTCTTTAGGTGTTATAGGTGAATTTAATTTATATAATATTTTATCAGTTTATGCTTTTTCAAAAATTTTAAAAATTAATAAAATTGAATCATTAAAGATTCTTTCAAAAATTAAACCGCCAAAAGGTAGACTTGAATTTATAAAGTCTTCTCATGGTTCGATTGGAATTGTTGACTATGCCCATACGCCAGATGCTCTAAGAAATGTACTCATAACTTTAGATGATATTAAAGGAGATAATAAATTAATTTCTATAATTGGTGCAGGTGGTGACAGAGATAGAAAGAAGCGACCTGAAATGGGTAGAGTTGCAGAAGAATATAGCGATTACGTAATAATAACATCTGATAACCCCAGAAATGAAGATCAGAATGATATCATTGATGATATTACTAAAGGGTTTAAATATGATAATTATGAAATTGAGATTGATCGGAAAAAAGCAATAATCAATGCTTGTAATAATCTAGATAATAAATCAATATTACTTGTAGCAGGAAAAGGTCATGAAGACTATCAAATAATTGGAGAAAATTATATTCCACATAACGATATGGAAATTTTAAAAAATGAATTTAAATAATAAATATGTTATATCACCTATTTGAAAATTTACAGCAAAATTATGATATTATTGGTTCTGGAGTTTTTCAGTATCTATCGTTTAGAGCTGGAATGGCCGCTTTATTATCTCTTATAATAAGTATTATTTTTGGAAAAAAAATTATTTCACAACTTAATAAGTTTCAGCTTTCTGAGAAAATACGAGACCTAGACTTAAAAGGTCAAAAAGAAAAGGATGGGACTCCTACTATGGGTGGAATTATTATAATAATATCAATATTAGTACCTACTTTACTATTTGCAGATTTATCTAATATTTATATTCAGCTCATGGTTTTAGTTACATCTATTATAAGCATAATTGGTTTTCTTGATGATTATCTAAAAATTAAGAAAAAAAATAAAGATGGATTAAAGGGAAAATTTAAAATAATAGGTCAGATTCTAATTGGAGTTATTGTCTCATATGTTATAATTACGAATGACTCTATAGTAGTGAGAGATTTTATAGAGCCCTTATCTCAAGAAATAGTTATAGATAATTATGTTGATTCAAAAGAACTTTTAACCACAATTCCATTTATCAAGGATAATGAGTTTAGTTATAGTTGGATAACACCAAATTTCATGGATGACTATACTTGGTTAATTTATTCTTTAGTAGTCATTTTTATTATTATTTCTGTTTCAAATGGAGCTAATATGACAGATGGGTTGGATGGATTAGCTGCAGGAGTCTCTGCAATAATAGGAATAACATTATCAATTTTTATTTATTTGTCTGGAAATGTTATTTTTTCAGATTATCTAAACATAATGTATATTCCAAGGATAGGTGAATTGGTTATATTCTCCTTTTCTTTTGTTGGAGCATGTATAGGTTTTATATGGTACAACTCATATCCTGCACAGGTATTTATGGGAGACACGGGCAGTTTATCTATTGGTGCAATTATTGCAGTTCTAGCGATTATTGTCAAGAAAGAATTATTAATACCAGTAATGTGTGGAATCTTTTTAATTGAGAATTTATCAGTAATAATTCAAGTTGCATATTTTAAGTACTCCAAAAACAAATACGGTGAAGGAAGAAGGGTTTTCCTTATGTCTCCTCTTCATCATCATTATCAAAAAAAAGGAATTCATGAGACTAAAATTGTTGCTAGATTCTGGATGGTAGGAATATTACTTGCAATTATTACTTTGGCAACATTAAAGCTAAGATAAAATGATAAACTGGATAAAATCAAATATTGAAGGTGATAGGATTATATGGACAATTGCAATTATATTATCTATAATTAGTTTATTATCAGTCTATAGCGCAACTGGATCATTAGCCTATCAAAAGATGGGAGGAAATACAGAGTATTATCTAATTAAACATTTTATTTTAATTCTTCTCAGTTTTATTGCAATGTGGTTCTCTCATAGAATTGATTACAAATATTACTCTAAAATAGCATTAATTGGCTTGTATGCATCTATTCCTTTGCTAATAATTACTTATAAATTTGGTTTAAATATTAATGAGGCTTCTCGATGGATTAATATTCCTATTATTAATCAAGCGTTTCAACCTTCCGATCTAGCAAAATTATCACTTATTATTTATCTCTCTAGCTTTTTAGCTAAAAGACAAAATGAGTTGGATGATGTCAAAACTCTAATAATACCATTTTTATGGATTGGATTTATATGTTTATTTATAGCATTAACTAATCTATCAACTGCATTAATTCTTGGAGCAACTTCAATGTTATTAATGTTTATTTCCAGAGTACAAATTAAACACTTATCTATTCTAATAGTTTTCATACTATTTTGTGGAAGTTTGGCCTTAATAACTGGTCAAAGGGGTAAGACCGCACTTACAAGAGCAGAAAATTTTATTAATAAAAAAGATATTCCTTTCCAGTTAGAACAAGCCTATATTGCGGTTTCTACTGGTGGGCTATTTGGTAAAGGTCCTGGTAATAGTAATCAAAAAAATTTTTTACCACAGTCTTATTCTGATTTCATTTATGCAATAATAATAGAAGAATATGGATTTTTGATGGGTGTCTCTATTATTGTATTATATCTAGTCTTATTACTTAGAGGATTAAAAATATTCATAAAATCTGATAGACCATTTGGAGGTCTTCTGAGTGCTGGGTTAAGCTTTGCTCTTGTTATCCAAGCAATGATTAATATGTGTGTTGTTGTTGGACTATTACCTGTTACTGGCGTAACTCTACCCTTGATAAGTATGGGTGGGACATCCCAGTTATTTACAGGGATAACATTAGGAATTATTTTAAGCGTGAGTAGAAAAAATGAACTAGAAGAAAGTTATGTGTAAGGATAAAAAAATTAAAGTAATATTATGTGGAGGAGGTACAGGTGGACATATCTTCCCAATGATTTCAATTGCAAGTGAATTTAAGAAAGTTAATAAAGAAAATGAAATATTATTTGTTGGATCAAGTGATAAGATGGAAATGGAAATAGTTCCTAAATATAATTTCCCTATTGTTGGATTATGGATTTCTGGTTTAAAAAGAACACCTCTTTTATGGAATATTTTATTTTTTGGCCTCCCTTTTATTTTTAAAAACTTTTTATTGCCAATTAAATTATTTTTTTCTGTTATTAGGTCAGTTTATATTTTATATACTTTTAAACCTGATTTTGTTATAGGTTTTGGTGGATATTCTTCTGGTCCATTTGTTTTTATTTCAAACTTATTAAACTTTAATACAGCTATTCAGGAACAGAATTCTTCAATGGGTTTGACAAATAAATTCTTAATTAAAAATGTAAATTTTGTATTTGTAGCGTATGATAAATTAAAAAAAATCTATAGTAATTATCAGGTATATAATTTTGGAAATCCAGTAAGGAATTTAAAAATTCAATCTTCACTTGAATCATACGATCATTTTAAATTAGATAATAAAAAGAAAACAATTTTAGTTATAGGTGGAAGCCTTGGTGCTAAGAGTATTAATGAGGCTATCTTAAATAATATTTCATTAATTAGAGAATCTTCATATCAAATTTTATGGCAAACTGGAAAATTTTATCACGATGAAATATTATCTCATAACCTTAAAGCTGATAATTTAATTATAAAACCATTCATTGACAGAATGGATATTGCCTACTCTTTAGCTGATTTAATAATATCAAGAGCTGGGGCAATAGCAATCTCTGAATTATGTGTAATATCAAAACCTCTAATTCTAATTCCTTCCCCAAATGTAGTTGATGATCACCAGACAAAAAACGCAACCGAAATCAGTAAAAATGGTGGGTGTATAATAATTAAAGATCAAGATGCTAAAAATTTGATGATGAATGAATCAATTTCTATTTTAGAAAATAATTCCAGAAAAAGTTCTATGATAGATTCTCTGAGAAAATTATCAAAACCAAATTCTGCAAAAGACATTGTTAAAAAAATATATGAAATATATGATTCAAAAAATTAAGAAGATTACATCAGTTTTGGTTACCCTTATTATTGTGATTTTATTAATAGTTTCAATAAATGAAAATAACAAAATATCAAATAATTTTATTTTAGATGTAGATAGCTCTTTTATTCATCATGCAAAACTAGAAAGAATCTTAATTAATGAAATTGATACTAACTCAAGTGAGGTTAATTTTTTTGATATTGAAAAAAAGATAAAGTTAAATCCACATGTTAAAGATGTAAAAGTATTCAAAGATTTAAGAGGAAATCTTAATGTAGGCCTAACCCAATATAAGCCTATAGCTAGGATTGTATCAGGTAAATTTATTGATAACTATATCGACGTAGATGGTCATCTATTTCCTACCTCAAAGGATTATTCTAAGAGAGTAATTTTAATACATTTATCTGACAATATAATTTATGAAAATAACTCAATATTTAATTCACCTTTCGGAGAAGATCTATTAAAAATGATAAATTTTATTAATCAAAATAATTTTTTCAATAAAATAATTTCAGAAATAGATGTTGATTCAAATAAAAATATTGTAATTCACCCCTTTTTATCAAAACAAAAAATTATTTTTGGTTACCCTGATATGTTAGAAGAAAAGTTTAATAAAATATCTCTTTTTTACAACCAAATTATTCCTTCAAAGGGTTGGAATACATATAAGACTGTTAACGTAAAATTTAAAGATCAAATTATTTGTGATAAATTTTCTTGAAAAATGACCGATAAATCAAAAAACTTTTTTACTGCATTAGATATTGGTACATCTAAGATATGTGCAATAATAGCTGAGAAGACAGAGAATAATAAACTCAAAATAATTGGATTTTCAGAGACTGAATCTGAGGGAGTTTCTGAGGGAATGATACAAAACCTTATCAAGGCAACTGCAAAAATTAAGGAAGTAGTATTGAAAGCAAGTGAAATGGCTAATCTTAAAATAAAATTTGTAAATGTTGGGATTGCTGGTAAACATATAAGAAGCTTTAGTACCCATCATTCTATTGGCCTACAAAATAATGAAAACGAACCAATAGAAATCAATCAATCTCATGTTAAAAAACTTGAGCAGAGATCAAAGATGGCAGTCATTCCTACAAACCATAAGATAATACATAGTATGCCTCAAAAATATACTATTGATGAAGACCATGAATCAGTAGATCCTATAGGTGAGTTTGGAAAAAAACTTGAAGCAGATTTTCATATAATTAGCGCTAATAAAGTTGATATTAAAATAATGGAAGAGTCCATAAGAAGGTCTGATATTATTTGTAGGAATTTGATTTTAGAACCTATTGCATCTAGTATAGCTCTCCTTGATGAAAATGATAAAGAAGATGGTATCTGTTTAGTTGATATTGGTGGAGGAACTACTGATATATCTATCTTCCATGATAATATCATTAGACATACAGCTGTTATCCCTCTTGGTGGAGACATAGTTACTCAAGATATTAAAGAAGGTCTCGGATTGCCAAGACATCATGCCGAGGCATTAAAAATTAAATTTGGAAAAGCACTTTATGTTAAGAGACCCGTAAAGGAATTTGTTAAAATTAAAGGTGAAGGACAGAGAGAGGATAAAAAAATATCGTTAGATAATCTTTATAAAATTATTGAGGCTAGAATGGAAGAAATTTTTGATAAAGTTCATCAAGAAATACTTAATAGTGGTATGAGTGAAAAATTATCTGCAGGAATAGTTATTACAGGTGGTGGTTCTCAACTTCTTAATTTAAAACAACAAGTTAAGTATATTACTGGATTAGATGTTAGAAAGGGATTTCCAAATTCATATCTAACAAAATCAGAAATTGTTAATCTAGAATTTCCTAAGTACTCAACCTCTGTTGGGCTTCTTCTTTGGGAGTTTGCTAATGAAAATAAACAACCAGAAAATAATTTTAAAACAGCTTCATCATTACCAAGAGTTAATAATTTTGGAAAGTTAGTTACTGAGAGAATTAAAGGCTTCTTAAAAGATGACGACTTAACTGAGTTTAAAGATGAAAGTTTATAATTATGTCATTTGAATTTGATCTCCCATCTCACCATAAGTCAATCATAAAGGTTATTGGAGTTGGCGGTGGTGGAGGAAATGCTGTTAACTACATGAAATCTATTGGCATTAGAAATGTAGAGTTTATTATATGCAACACTGATATTCAAGCCTTACACTCCTCATCAGTAAAAAATCAAATTCAGATAGGTATGGAATTAACAAAGGGTCTTGGTGCAGGAGCAAATCCTACAAAGGGAAGAGATGCAGCACTAGAGAGTAGTCATGACATTAGAGAAGTGTTAAGAAATGATGGAACAAAAATGTTATTTATAACAGCAGGAATGGGCGGTGGTACAGGCACAGGTGCAGCTCCAGTTATTGCTCAGATTGCTAGAGAGCTTGATATATTAACAGTTGGTATTGTAACATTACCATTTGAGTTTGAAGGAAAATATAAACTATCAAAGGCAATTGAAGGAATTGAAGAGTTAAAAAAAGGATGTGATAGTGTTATAACTATTTTAAACCAAAGACTTATTGAAATTTATGGTGATTTAAGTCAATCTAAAGCTTTTGAGAAGGCTGACGATATTATTGCAACCAGTGCAAAATGTATTGCAGAAATTGTAACTGTACCTGGTCAGATAAATGTTGATTTTGAAGATGTAAAGACAGTTATGAAAGATGCTGGTTCTTCGGTTTTGGGATCAGCTGAAGCTTCAGGAGAAAATAGAGCTGAAATTGCAATTAATAATGCTTTAAGTTCACCTCTTTTAAATAACACAAATATTAACGGAGCAAAAAAGATTTTATTAAATATTGTTTCAGGTGGAGGCGATAATGAATTATCCACTTTGGAGTTAAATACAATAACCAAACTTGCTAATAAATCTGCTTCTGAAAATGTAGAAATAATATTTGGAACTGCTATAGATGGTGAATTAGGAGATTTAGTTAGAGTAACAATCATTGCAACTGGATTTCAAAATAATATTGAAGTAAATCATGATAATGTTGATATAGAGGATAAAATTAAAGAATCACAAATTGATTTATTTGAAAAAACAGATATTGAATTTATCCAAGATACAAATGATGAGAAATATGAAGAAGTAATTCATAATATAGAAGATGAATACGAGGAATGTGAGGATTCTTTTGATAGTGAAGAAAAAGAATTAATAATAAATGATAGAAGTGAGGATGTTGTTATTGAGGAGTTAGATGGTTATGATGAAAATGAAATTGATCATTCTTCAAAAAAAAATGATTATTTAGCAAAAAGAAAAGAAAGAATTAGTAACCATAAAAATAATATTTATCAAGAAGATCCCTTCCAACAAAAACTTGCAATCCCTGCCTTTAAAAGAAAAAACATTAACCTAGATGATGAAGACTCTTTATCTAGTGAAAACAGTAAAACTATAGATTTTAGTGAGGAAGATTGATAATTATTTATAAATTTACTAACTAAATATATCCTAATGAATTTTATTGTTTCCTCATCCTACTTATTAAAAAACTTATCTTCAATTAGTGGTGTTATAACATCTAACCCTGTTGTTCCTATCCTTGAGAATGTATTATTTGAGATAGATAATGGGAATTTACTTATAACTGCATCAGATTTACAGACTTCTGTTATGGTAGAACTCCAAGTAGAATCAAAAGAGAATGGCAGTGTAGCAATTCCTGCGAAAATATTAATTGATACATTAAAAAACTTACCTGAGCAACCAGTTACATTTTCTATAGATGAGAGTAATTATAATATTGAGATTAATTCAGATAATGGTAGATATAAATTAGCTGGAGAAAACTCTGCTGACTTTCCAAAAGTTCCTGAAATATCAGATGGATATTTATTTAATTTAAAATCTAGTACTCTTGGAACTGCAATAGGAAATACCATTTTTTCAACTAGTACCGATGAGTTAAGACCTGCGATGACTGGAGTTTTCTTACATCTATCATCAAAGTCTTGCACATTTGTTTCAACAGATGGTCACAGATTAGTAAAATACATAAGAACAGATATAAAGGGAGATGAGATAGATCATGATATGATAATACCTCGAAAATCACTAAACCTTTTAAAGTCAATTATTCCATCTGATGATAAGAATGAAATAAGTATTGAATTTAATGCCTCAAACGCTTTTTTCTCCTACGATAACATTAAAATGGTATGTAGGTTAATAGATGAGAGATACCCAGACTATGAAAATGTAATACCCTCTGATAATTCTAATAATATTACAGTTGATAAATCTGAGATCTTAAATTCTCTTAAAAGAATTTCAATTTATGCTAATAAAACTACAAATCAAGTAAGGTTAAAAGTCTCAGGTTCTGAAATTTTGATTTCGGCTGAAGATCTTGATTTTTCAAATGAGGCAAATGAAAGAATTTCATGCGATCATGAAGGTAGCGATATTGAAATTGGGTTTAATGCAAAGTTTTTAATTGAAATATTATCAAATATCCTTTCTGATAAAGTGATATTTAAATTATCTGAACCTAATAGAGCTGGATTAATATTACCAGAAGATATTGATGATGATGAGGATTTGACTATGTTGGTAATGCCAGTTATGCTTAATGATAATGCTTAATCTTACACTTTATTTCATATTAAATATTTTTAGTTTTTCTAATCCTATTGAAAACTCATCTTGGATAAGATTAAATAATGATATTTATGAGATCAGAATATATTCAGATAAATATTTTACTGTATCAACACATAACATTGAAAATAATACTTTTATTAGAGATCGGAAGAGCACACGTCTGAACTCCA
>CAJWTC010000015.1 GCA_913046795.1 uncultured Flammeovirgaceae bacterium
GGCACGCGAGCTGGGTTCAGAACGTCGTGAGACAGTTCGGTCCCTATCTGTTGTGATCGTTAGAAGCTTGAGAGAACCTGACTCTAGTACGAGAGGACCGAGTTGGACAAACCTCTAGTGTACCGGTTGTAGTGCCAACTGCACCGCCGGGTAGCTACGTTTGGAAGAGATAAGCGCTGAAAGCATCTAAGTGCGAAGCTCCACTCAAGATGAGGCTTCTTTTAAGGGACGTTCGAGACTAGGACGTTGATAGGCTGTAGGTGTAAAGACAGAAATGTCAAAGCTGAGCAGTACTAATTACCCGTAGCTTCCTTTACGTGTTGTGTTTTAAGATTTAAATTCTACATTATTCGCACTATGTTACGATATTAAGATTTTATGGTGACTATAGCATTGGGGTCCACCTCTTCCCATTTCGAACAGAGAAGTTAAGCCCATTAGCGCCGATGGTACTACTATAACAGGTGGGAGAGTAGGTCGTTGCCAGACTTTTATTTTTAGAAAGCCTCTTTTTAAGAGGCTTTTTTTTATATTCATAATTATAATGCTAAGTAACCAAAAAAAAAACTTATTAATAGCAGAGAAAAATGCCAAAAACCTCTTTATTGAAATCGAGAATAGAGGATTATTAATACCCGGTAAATACGAGAAAGAATTAAACTCAGAAATTTTTGATTTGGCTTTTGAAATGTATGGTATTAAAAAGTATTGGCATAAAAGAATTGTGCGTTCTGGTATTAATACCTTAAAACCTTATAACGAGAATCCTAAAAATTTATTAATAGAAAAAGATGATATTTTATTTATTGATTTTGGACCAATTTTTGATGAATGGGAAGCTGACTTTGGCAGGACTTATGTCTTAGGTAATGATAAATATAAAATCAAGTTAAAGGATGATATAGAATTAGGGTGGAATGAATGTAAAAAATATTTTAAATCTAAGAGTAAAATTACAGGAGCTGAACTTTATGATTATGCATATGAATCAGCTAAAAAATACGGATGGGAATTTGGTGGAGAAATTGCGGGTCATTTAATTGGTCACTTTCCTCATGAGAGGTTAGATAAGGAAGATAAGAGAAATTACGTTCATCCTAAAAATAATATTGATATGTTTCAGCCTGATCAAAGTGGCAATAAAAGAGACTGGATATTAGAAATTCATTACGTTGATAAGGTAAAGAAAATTGGGGGATTTTTTGAGCAGTTACTAACTGTTTAATAACTCTGCAAATAAACTATTTATAAGTTTAATTTCCCTTATTAGATTTTCCTGTGCTCTTAGGTTTATTATCTGCAATACTTTCTCTCATCTCAGTATCTGCCTGTATATTTTGAAATTTATAATAGTCTAGGATCCCTAAGTTACCATCTTTGAATGCACCTGCCATTGCTTTTGGTACTTCTGCTTCAGCAAGTATAACTTTTGCTCTAGCCTCCTGTGCCTTTGCAATCATTTCCTGTTCTGCAGCTACTGCCATAGCTCTTCTCTCCTCAGCTTTTGCCTCTGCAACTTTTAAATCTGCCTCAGCCTGATCCGTTTGAAGAATTGCTCCAATATTTTTTCCAATATCAATGTCAGCGATGTCGATTGATAGAATTTCATATGCTGTTCCAGCATCAAGACCTCTTCCTAAAACAAGTTTAGATATTTTGTCTGGATTCTCAAGTACCTCTTTGTGAGTTCTGGATGACCCGATAGATGAGACTATTCCCTCACCTACTCTTGCTAATATAGTTTCCTCACCGGCTCCACCAACTAATTGGGAAATATTTGCTCTTACAGTTACTCTTGCTTTTGCAATAAGTTGTATACCATCAGCTGCTACAGCCGCTACATTTGGAGTATTAATAACTTTTGGCGTGACAGACATAGTTACAGCCTCAAACACATCTCTTCCAGCTAAGTCTATAGCTGTAGCTTGTTTAAAGGTTAATTCAATATTTGCTTTTTCTGCAGATATTAATGCAGTTATTACCTGTGGAACATTTCCTCCTGCAAGGTAGTGAGTCTCTAAATCAGGAGCTTGTAAAACTCTTTCAGCAGATTCTATGTCATCTTTAATTGCTAGCCCAGCTTTAGTTGCTGTTATTAAAGAGTTTACTACTATGGAAGGAGGAACTCTTCTAACTCTCATAAAGACTAATTCAAGTAAGCCAGTTTTTACACCAGAGAATTGTGCTGTAATCCATAAATTAACTGGTACAAAATAAAGAAATACAAAAACAAGTATTGTTATTCCTAATATGAGAAGGGCTGTTAGTAACATTTATATTATATTTTTTTAACTAAAATCTTATCTTGCAAGATATCAATAATTTTTATTTTTTTGTTCTCATCAATATAATTTTCTACGGATTTAATCTCATAGACTAGATCATTAAATTCTCCCTTACCATAAGGTTTGAGTACAGATATAGTTATTCCTATATCACCAATATTTATTTTATCATTTTTATTTTTTATTACTTTATCTGTATGAATATTTTGAAGTGATACTTTTTTCCATGTTTTAGATTTTAGGGAGTAAATGATTATAAATAAAACTAAAATAGAAGAACCCAACATAAAATATATGATGTATTCTGGGCCAAAATATTGAAGGAAAAGATAATTTGATGCTATTATACTAATAATTCCAAAAATTCCAAATATAGTCGTTCCGGGAATAAATAAAATTTCAATTATTAATAGTATCACTCCTATTAATATTAGAAAAAAAATCACTAATGCTTCCATAATTATTAATATGCTTTTCCAAATACCACCATTCTTTCGGAATCTCTTCCAGTAACAATGCATTTACCTTTAGATTTTTCTCCGCTTATAGGAATGCACCTTATAGTTGCTTTGGTTTCTTTTTTAATTTTTTCCTCTGTCTCTTTCGACCCATCCCAGTGTGCATATACAAGTCCGTTTTCATTTTTAAAAATATTTTTAAACTCTTCGTAAGAATTAACTACTCTGGTATTTTCTTCTTTGTATCTTTTAGCTTTATCAAATAAGTTATTTTGAATCTCTGGAAGAAGCTGCTTAACATGTTTTATAACTTCACTTTCTTTGATTACATTTTTTGAAAGTTTATCTCTTCTAGCAATCTCAACAGTCTTGTTCTCTAAATCTTTGGGACCAACTACTATTCTTAAGGGAACACCCTTCATCTCATATTCTGAAAACTTCCATCCGGGCTTATGATTTTCTCTTGAATCTATTTCTGATCTAATGTTATTTTCCATTAAATTTTTATTTAATTCTTCTAAATTTGATACAGTAGCACTGTATTCATTATCAGTATTGAAAATAGGTATAAGAATAACTTGAATTGGAGCAAGATTTGGAGGTAATACTAAACCCTTGTCATCAGAGTGGGACATTATTAATGCTCCAACTAATCTAGTCGAAACACCCCACGAAGTACCCCAAACGTACTCATTCTTTCCTTCTTTTGTAGCAAATTTAACATCAAAAGCCTTAGCAAAATTTTGTCCAAGAAAATGCGAGGTACCTGCCTGTAATGCTTTTCCATCCTGCATAAGGGCTTCAACACAGTAAGTGTCAACTGCTCCCGCAAACTTTTCATTTTCAGATTTAATTCCCCTAAGAACTGGAACAGCCATTGTTTCCTCTAAGAATTTAGTATAAATATCTAAAATTTTAAGAGTTTCTTCCTCTGCTTCTTTTTTTGTTTCGTGAGCTGTATGTCCTTCCTGCCAAAGAAATTCAGACGTTCTCAGAAACAGTCTAGTTCTCATCTCCCACCTTACAACATTAGCCCACTGATTTACCAAAAGAGGGAGGTCTCTGTAAGATTGGATCCAATTTTTATAAGTATTCCAGATTACTGTCTCAGAAGTAGGTCTAATTATCAACTCTTCGTCTAACTTCGCTTCTGGGTCTATAACTACGCCACCTGATTTTTCATCAGATTTTAATCTGTAATGAGTTACAACAGCACATTCTTTTGCAAAACCCTCGACATGATCAGCCTCTTTACTCAGATAAGATTTAGGAATAAATAAAGGAAAGTAAGCATTTTTATGTCCAGTTTCCTTGAACATTTCATCTAGTTTATTTTGCATTTTTTCCCAGACTGAAAACCCATATGGTTTTATTACCATGCATCCTCTTACTGCTGAATTTTCAGCTAAATCAGCTTTTTTAACTAATTCGTTGTACCACGCCGAAAAATTATCTGACCTTTGGGGTAACCCTTTACTCATATTTAAAATTTATGCAATCTTAACTTTTATGCTTAATATTGAAACAATAAAATTACTTTTTTTCGTTATAAAATCGTAAATTAGATTGTAATTAATTGACTTATATGAAACAATTTTTAATATTTTTATTTTGTTTAAGTGTTTCTGCCAACATCAATTCTCAGGAACTAGACGATATGTATTATACAGGTTCTGATAGATCTTCTCAGAAAAAGTTAAAAAATAAAGTTAGTCCTGCTGATATTATCCTTTCAAAATATAGAAAAGGTAATACTTCTATAAATAATAATAGTAGTGTAGATGAGACTATATTAGATAGGTATAAATCAAATAAATCAAATAATATTAATTACTCTAAGTCGCAAAACGAAACTAAAAAACTAAAGTATAATAGAGATAATCTATATGTTAGTTCGGACATATCTAAGTCATTGACTGATTATAACTTGTATTCATCTTTTTTACCATATTACTATACATATAATGATCCTTTTAGTGTTATAGATCCATATAGTAGTATGTTTTATAACATGAATTCTTATGATATGATGATTATTCCAAGAAATATTAGTGGAATAAGAAGTATTGCCTCTTTAAATCCAATGTTATTTTTCTCTAATCCATATATAGTAACATTTGATCCCAGACTTTCTCCAGCTCTGATTAATCTACATTATCCCAGCATCCAGGGATTTGGACTTGGTTGTTCACTATACAAACATGGAAGTTGGATGTTTACAAGTAATGGTACTGGTGGCGGATTAGGCCATACTATAACTAATAGACATTTATATGTAAGTGGAGTTTTTTCAAAGTCTGAAAAGATAGGAACAAGAGGTCCTAGGTCAGGAAGGCTATCATCTATGAACGGTGAAAATATTGAAAATAGAAATTTTATTCCTAGAAGACAGAGTGGAATCACAAATCAAAATATATCAAAAGATAGTAGAGAGGGAAGAGGACAAACTTTTGGTAATGTATCTCAAAATAGTATTTTTAGAGATAAATCACCGCAAGATAGAGGTAATATCAGAACTTCATCAAGGTCAAGCAGAAGCTCATCTCTAAATTCTCAAAATAGAAGATCTTTAAATAATGCAAGGTCCTCAAGCGAGAAGATAAATGGAATAAGGGAATTCTCAAATTCTATAAGATCTTCATATTCAGGGTCAACTAGAGGTTTATCTAATTATAGCTCAGCAGATGGCAGGAGATCTGGTTATTCAGCTCCTCCAGTAAGCTTTAATCCTGTTAGAGGAAGAGGAATGTCAGCTCCAGTTAGATCTTCAAGTTACGGAGGAAGTTCAAATTCTGGAGGAAGTTATAGTAGTGGTGGAAGTGGATCCTCATATAGTAGTGGAGGTAGTTCAGGTGGTAGTAGTGGAGTAGTAAGTGGTGGTAGTAGTGGCGGTTCTTCAAGAGGTGGAGGAAGAAATTAATTTTTAATTTCAATCTTCGTGTCAAAATTTTTATTATTCATTTTTCTATTCATTTCTTATCCTTTCTTTAGTTCTTTTTCACAGTACGGCTATCATAAGGATGTATTAAAATTTAGTCATACTTTTCAAGGAGGTTCTGCAAGAATCCAAGGTATTGGAGGAGCGTCTGTTTCATTAGGTGGCGATGTGAGCTCTATTTCTCAAAATCCTGCTGGACTTGGATTCATAAATAGGAAATTAATTTCGATAGGATATGGTGTTTTAGGAAATGAATCTACTTCTAGTTTTTTTGGTGAAACAACATCTGTCAAAAACAATACTGATAATGTTGAGAATATATCATTGGTTCTACCCATTAGAAGAAAGGACAATTATTTTTCTAGTGGAATCGTCAAGTGTCCAGATTGTGCTAAATTAAATATTGGAATTTCCTATTCAAAACTAAAAGACTTCTCAGATAAAAAATTATACAGAGGGTATAATGATTATAATTCTATAATTGACTATTTCTTACAAGATTCTCAAGGAATACCGCTATCTAGATTAGCTAGTGAAACCAAAATTGCAGATATAGCATTGCTACAAGAGGCTTATGATCATTATCTTATCAATCCTGATAATGAATTACCAGGATCATATTATTCTTTCGTAGGTGGTTTTCCTTTACAAGAAGAAGAAATCAATACGAGTGGAGATATAAATAAATTATCTGTTTCTATGGGATCAAACATTAGGGATAAAGTTTATATAGGGGTTGGTCTAAACTTTTATTCTGTAAACTATAGACAGGTAAGAAATTACAGAGAAAGTAGTTTTGAGGTTTTAGATAATTCTGATCAGTGGGTTCAGGAAGGGATATTAGATTATTTAAATCTTTTAGACGTACATAGTATTTCTGGAAATGGGGCATCTATTTCTGCTGGTATCATCATTAAGCCCTCAGATAATTTAAATGTAGGAATAAATTATGAAAGTAAGACGAGCATAACCCTTGAGGAAGAGTTATATAGTGAATTAGAGTCTAAGTATTTTAACTACTATTTTGAACCGGAAGATACTATCCTAAGAAATGTCGTATCTGGAACAGGAAGTAATTTTGCTACTTATAAATATAAATCACCATCAAAAATTACAATTGGATCCTCATATTTCTATAAGAAATTTGGATTCATTTCTGCAGATATAGATTTGATAGATTATTCTTCGGCTAGGATTCAATCTTATGATTTTAATGATTTCAGTGAAAATAAAGAAATTGAAAAAGTTTATAAAACTATGGTAGTTAATTATAGAATTGGATTAGAGGGAAGGTTTAAAAACTTTTATTTGAGATTAGGGTATAATGTTTTAGGTGATCCTGAAAAAAATATAATGGACTCTGGTTTAACTAATAAAATAAATAGGAAAAGTTTAGGTATAGGGTATTTATCAAAGACATTTACCTTAGATATCACTTATCTTAACCTAAATAAAAAATCAAGAGTAAGTCCTTACCCTACATTTTCAGATCAGCCAATAGCTGAATTTGATTCAAATTTTAAAAGGTTAGTTATTTCCTTAGGAATAAGAATTAATAATTGAAAGTGCCTGCTCCTTGATGTTACTTTTAAGATGATATTTTGATTTTTTATAAAAATTTACTCTCTCATTATATATTTCAGATATTTTTTCTTCTAAAGAATCTGTTTTTTTAAGTAGTGGCCTTTTATCATTTCTTGAAATCCTTTCAAATAAAATTTTTTTATCAACATCTATAAATAGAGATATTCCTGATTTATTAATTAAAGTCATGTTATCATTAAAATAAGGAGTTCCTCCTCCAGTTGCCAGTATAAAGTTATCTTCTTTGCTAATTATATTATTTAAAGTTTTCGTCTCGTTTTTTCTAAAGAAATCTTCACCTCTACTCTCAAATATTTCCTTGACTTTCATTTTAATGTTTTTTTCTATCTCTTCATCAAGATCAAAAAATTTCAAGTTGGTTCGTGATGATATAAATTTACCAAGTCTAGATTTACCAGATGCTGGCATTCCAACAATAAAGAAATTATTCATTACATCTTAATATTTGACTTTCGTAGTATTTCCTGAGCATCTGGAAATTTGTTAAAGTGCCATTTACCCTTGATAGTACCATTTCTCATCAGAAAAAAACCTGGGTTTGATCTTATCATTGTCTTAAGAACAGTAGCATCACCGTAAGCAATATTAATTTTAATATCATTTTTTGTTATAAAATTCTTGAAAGAATTAGGATTACTTGATGTTAAAAATATTGGTTCAACCCAAAAACTGATATTGGAAATCAAAATTTTTAATTTTTTAATGAATTCTTTTTCATTTTTTCCAGAGATTCCAATTTTATCAATATCATGAACAATAATAAATAACTTATTTCCTAGAAAGCTTTCTTTTGTTAAGTCTTTATTTTCATTCCAAATGCTGTAATCGGTTATTTTTGGTTCAGCCTCAGGATTTAACAATTTAATTTCTTTGAATACATAACTTTCATCGTTAGGATAACTTTCAAACTCATAGGTTATGCCATTCTTCTCCATAATATAACTGTATTTTAATTCATCACTAGGTTCCATTAAATCAGGAATATAATTACCTACTTTATATGCTCTGAAATCTATGAAAGGGAGAAAATTAATTGCTGAGTAGCTGACTATTAGGCAAATAGAAGTAACAAAAATAAGTAACCCGTTCTTGAAGTTATTATCATCGAATATCTTAATATATAGTAAACCGGTCTGGTCCTTCAACTTTGTATGTAGAATATAAATTATCAATGAGAAGGATAGAAGAATAATATCTTTATAAAAAGATTCCCATGGAGTAAGTTTAATTGCATCACCAAAGCATCCACAGTCTGTCACCTTATTAAAGTAAGCAGAATAAAAAGTTAAAAAAGTAAAAAAAACAATTAGTCCTAATGTGATACTGGAGACAAGTTTCATCTTATAATTCATAAGTAATGCAAAACCTAATATAATTTCTAGACAACACAAGAAAACAGATATGAATAATGCGAAAGGAACTAATAACTCAAATAAGGAAGTAAAGTCAGTACTAAATACCTGGAAGTATTCTTCCAACTTAATCTGGGTTCCAACAGGGTCATTTATTTTTATAGCTCCTGAAAAAATAAATAGTGATCCTACAAAATATCTTGATAATGAATAAAGTATTTTCATGTTTTGAAAATTAATAATTTAATTAAACAAAAGACGGAGTAATTAACTATATCTTGATAATTAGCTTTTACACCTTCAGAAATTATAGTTTTTCCTTCATTACTCTCAATTTGTTTTGTTCTGTATAGTTTCATTAAAATTATGTCTGTCATAGAACTTATCCTCATCTCTTTCCAGGCCTCATCATAATCATGATTTTTATTTTCTAATAGATCCATAATTTCATTTGAGTACTTATCATATAATTTCTCAAGCTCTTTAATATCTATTTCTATGTCCTTTCCAGTATACTCTAATTGAATAATTGCAATTAAACAATAATTAATAATTCCTATAAACTCATCTTCAATATTCTCATTAACCTTCATCTTATTTTTTTCTTGAATCGATCTAATTCTTTGAGCTTTAATGAATATCTGATCAGTAAGAGAGGTAACTCTTAATATTCTCCAGGCAGAACCATAATCCTTGGACTTTTTTAAATAGATATCTTTACATATTTCTATTATTTTTTTATAGTTTTCTCTAGTACTTGTCTTCAATTAATTATTATTTTATCAAAAATATGAAATCGAATTTAAATACAAATTAAAATATGATCAAAAGATCAATAAATATTCGAGGTAATTTATTTGAAATTCAGAAGCCATTGGTAATGGGTATTGTCAATATGACCCCTGACTCGTTTTTTGATGGAGGTAATTACAATGATTTTGAACTTGCCAAGATCAGAGTTGATAAAATGGTTAGCGATGGTGCAGAAATATTGGATATAGGTGGTTATTCAACACGGCCTGGTGCAGATTTAATTCCAGTCGAGGAGGAATGGAAGAGAATTAAGGATATAGTAGAGTATACTTCTATAAATCATAAAAATATTATAATATCGGTTGATACCTTTCGCTCCGATATTGCAAGGAAAGCTTTTGAATTAGGTGCTCATATAATCAATGATATTTCTGGAGGAAATTATGATAGGCACATGTTTAAGACAGTTTCTGAACTTAAGATGCCATATGTATTAATGCATATAAGAGGGACCCCAAAGACAATGATGTCTAAAACAGATTACAATGATTTATTACCGGAAATAATTGATTATTTTAAGAAAAAAATTGATCTACTTTATGATTTGGGGGCTCTAGATATAATTATTGATCCTGGTCTTGGATTTGCTAAGGACTATCAACAAAATTTAGATTTAATAAATAATTTAAATCTATTTCAGATTTTTGAGTTACCTGTTCTAGTTGGTATTTCAAGAAAGTCTTTCGTAAAAAAAAAATATGGTGAAGATAAAACTTTAGAAGGTACTCTTGAACTAAATAAAATTGCACTCAAAAATGGTGCAAATATTATTAGAGTCCATGATGTTAAAGAAAATAGAGAGCTAATCAAATAATTTTTAAATCATTACCAACTTCCTGGAATGCACCAATCGCTTTCTCAAGTTGTTCTAAGGTGTGACCTGCAGAAAGCTGGACTCTTATTCTTGCAAGATCTTTTGGAACCACAGGAAAGTAAAATCCTATTACATAGACTCCTTTTTCTAAAAGCTTTTCAGACATTTTTTTTGCTAGTTTAGCATCATATAACATTATAGGAACTATTGGATGAGAACCTTCTACAATATCAAACCCTAAACCCTTCATTTTATCTCTAAAGAATTGTGTATTTCTATTGAGTTTATTTATAAGCGAATTATCATTTTCAATTAGCTCAAAAACTTTAAGAGATGCTCCAACTATTGAAGGGGCTAATGTATTTGAAAAAAGGTACGGTCTGGATTTTTGTCTTAGTATCTCAACAACTTCTTTTGTTGAGGATGTGAAACCACCGGACGCACCACCGAGGGCTTTTCCTAGTGTCCCTGTAATTATATCAATTTTCCCAATCACATTTTTAAGCTCATGAACACCTCTTCCTTTCTCTCCAATAAAGCCTGTAGAATGACACTCATCACTCATAACAAGAGCATCATATTTTTTTGCTAGCTCAGATATTTTATCAAGTTGAGCAATTGTTCCATCCATAGAAAAAACACCATCTGTTACTATAATTCTTGTTCTACACTCTGATGTCTCTTGAAGTTTTTCCTCAAGACTATTCATGTCATTATGAAGGTACCTATGCCTTTGAGCCTTACATAGTCTTATGCCATCAATTATTGAGGCATGATTTAACTGATCAGAAATTATAGCATCTTCAGGTCCAAATAGAGGTTCAAAAACTCCACCATTAGCATCAAAAGCTGCGGCATAAAGAATTGTATCCTCGGTCCCCAGGAAAGAACTTATTTTATCTTCAAGTTCTTTATGAATATTTTGGGTACCACATATGAACCTGACAGAAGACATACCGAAACCATGAGAATCAATCGCATCCTTTGCAGCTTGAGTTACCTCAGGGTGAGAAGATAAGCCTAGGTAGTTATTAGAGCATAGGTTGATAATTTCTTTTTTTTCTGTTGTCTCTATGAGAGCACTTTGAGGAGATTTAATAATTCTCTCATTTTTAAAAAGACCTGATTTTTTTGTGATTTCAATTTCTTTTAAAAGATGATCTTTAAATTTCTTATTCATTTTCAAAAAAGTATTAGATTACATAGTAAAGATAAGTTAAATATTTATTGAATAATAACCCATAATGAGTAGAGTTCTTATCGTAGGATCTGAAGGACAGATTGGTTCACAACTGTCTGTTGAACTATCAAAAACAATAGATTTTGATAAGCTTTTCTTATCTGATATTAAGGATAAGTCAAAGACTGATTTTAAATACCTAAAAGTTGACGCACTCTCTTACGATGACTTAAAAAAAAATATATTAGATAATGATATTAGTGAGGTATACCACCTTGCTGCCATTTTATCAGCGAAAGGAGAAAAAGTTCCTAAAAAAACATGGAATCTGAATATGAACTCATTATTTAATATTCTTAATCTTGCTAAAGAAAAAATTATTAAAAAAGTATTTTGGCCTAGTTCTATCGCTGTATTTGGAGATAGTAGTTCTAAAAATGAAACGCCTCAATTTACTGATAAAGAGCCAATTACGGTATATGGAATTAGTAAGCTTGCAGGTGAGAATTGGTGTAAATATTATAATGAAGCGTATGATACAGATGTCAGAAGTTTAAGATTTCCTGGTGTAATTAGTTATGATACTCCACCTGGTGGAGGGACAACAGATTATGCTGTTGATATATTCCATTCATTTAAATCTGGAAAAAATTATAATTGTTTTCTTAATGAGGATACAACCCTTCCAATGATATATATTGATGATGCTATTAATGCAATTATAAAGCTGATGAAAACATCTAAGGATAATCTAAGAATAAAGTCAAGTTATAATATTTCTGGATTTAGTATGTCACCAAAAATGATTGCAGATGAATTAAAGAATTTAAATAAAGAATTTGATGTAGAGTACAATAGTGATTTCAGACAGGCTATAGCTGATTCATGGCCTAATTCTATTATGGATAATTATGCTAGAGAAGATTGGGATTGGAAGGAGAATTTTGATTTCAAAAAAACCGTTAACGAGATGATCCATAAATTAAATATCAAATGAGAAAATATCAATTCATAAATTTTCACATAAAAGAAAATTATTATTTAATTGAAATTAATAGACCAAAACAACTTAATGCAATTAACAAAGGCACAATATCTGAGTTGAAAAAATGTTTTACTGAGATCAGATCTTCTACTAAAGGGTTCTATGGCGTAATTATAACTGGAGTTGGTGAAAAATCATTTGTTGCTGGAGCAGATATTGTAGAATTTAATGAACTTGATCAAGAGTCAGCAAAGAAATTGTCAGAGAATGGACATGAACTTTTTAATACTATAGAGAGTATGCCAATTCCAGTAATTGCTTTAGTAAATGGATACTCTCTAGGTGGAGGATGTGAGTTAGCTTTAAGTTGTCATCTAAGGATTGCAACAGAAAATGCAAAATTTTCTCAACCAGAAATAAACTTAGGTACAATACCAGGTTATGGTGGAACCCAAAGGCTTACTCAGATAATTGGTAAGGGAAGAGCTTTAGAGATGATGCTCACAGCAGAGATGGTAGATGCAAAATCGGCTCTGGAATATGGTCTTGTAAATTATATTTTAGATGATAAAGAGAAGGCCATGGAAAAATCAGTTTCTATTTTAAATACTGTAAAGAGGAAGAGCCCTAAAGCAATCGCTAATGTAATTAAGTCTGTAAATAATTTTTATAATAAAGATGTGAATGGATTTGATCAAGAAATAAAAATTTTCTCCAAACTATGTAACTCAGAAGATTTTAAGGAGGGGGTTAATGCATTTCATGAAAAAAGATGCCCTTCTTTCAAAGGAAAATAATTTTTGGTATAAATTTTAATTATTACTTTTACCGAAATGAATCTGAAGAAATTTTCGGTTATATTTCTGACATTATTACTTTCTTCCTGCAAAAAAGATTTTATTCCTTTTGAATCTTCAAAAATTGAGATAAATGATTTTGTTGTTGATGAAATAGACTATAAGTTTTTATCAACTAAGTCAAAGTTTCAATACAAAAATGAAAATCAGTTAATAAATGCAACCTTAAATACACGAATAGAGAAAGACAAAAAAATATGGTTTTCTGTCAGGGTTGCTCTAGGTATTGAGGCAGCAAGGGGTTTAGTAACCAAGGATGAAATTGTAATAATTGACAGAGTTAATAAGCAGGTAATAAAATCAACTCCAGATATTATTGAGAACACCTTTAAAATTAAACTAAACTTTGAACAACTTGAATCTATTCTCACGGGTAATTTATTATACGACATTTCAGAATCAGATAATTTAGCAAGCGAAGGGAATTATTTTAAAATAATTCAAGAAAAAGGAACAATTCAGTCACAGAACTTAGTAAATAGTAAGACATCAAAAGTTGAGAAGTTAATTCTTTTTGATGAGGTAACTAATTACCTTTTAACTGTAGACTATGAAAATTTTAAGCCTCTTGGTAAAATACTTTTCCCTGGGAGACACCTATTCACATCAGTGAGTTATTTAGAAGATTCATCGGTTCCTGTTATTAATAATATAAATTTCAACTATAGAGAGGTAGAGAGAACCAATAAGCCACTGAAGTTTCCTTTTAATATTCCTTCTAAATATGTTGTCAAAAACATTTAGTTACTTATTATTATTTATTTTTCTTATTAATATATTAAGAGCCCAAGACTCTAGGGTTAATTTGGAGAATGAAAGAGAGGTTAATATTCAAAAAATTAATGAGGCTGAGAAAATTCTTAAAGAAACAGAAAGCTCAAAAACAGTTTCAATAGGTAGACTTAAGGTTATTAATAGACAGATAAATAATAGGCAAAATTTAATAAGGTCTCTTAAGTCAGATATTAATTCACAGGATAAAGAAATTAAATCACTTTCAAACATAATATCTTCACTAAATAATGATGTTAAATTATTAACTAATGAGTATGCTGATATGATATATAATTCTTATAAGTCTAAGTCATCTTTAACTCAAATCAGTTATGTTTTTTCTTCTGAAAATTATAATCAAATGTTTAGACGCATGAATTATTTATTTCAGTATTCTTCTTTTAGAAAATCACAGATAGATGAGATAAAGGAGGTTAAGAATAAATTAAAATTAGAAGAAGAAAATTTAAAAAGAGTAAGAATAAATAAAGATAATTTACTAAGAAGTGAGTTGTCGGAGAATAATAAATTACAGAGTTTAAAAGGAAGACAAAAAAAAATTATATCGGACCTAGGGAGAAGGCAAGATAAGGTCAGAAAGGAAATAAAAAAAAGAAAGGAAGCTTTAAAAAAAATAGATATTTTAATAAGGGAAATAATCAGAAAAGAATCTCAGGTTTCTCGATCAGATGAAGAAAATATTGATTTAGAAAGAGTTTCGTCTGAATTCGAATCTTTAATTGGAAAACATAACTGGCCAGTATCCTCTGGTTTTATATCTAATAGATTCGGAGAGCATCCACATCCGGTAATTAAGAGCGTGAAAGTTAAAAATGATGGAGTAGATATTCAAACTAATAAATCATCAAAGGTTTTTTCAATTTTTGAAGGAAAAATTTCAACAATTGCATTCATACCTGGGATGAATAATGTAGTAATAATAAATCATGGTAATTATTTTACACTTTACGCTAGATTAAAAAATTTAAAAATTGAAAAGGATCAAGTTATACCTAAGGGTCATATCATAGGTGATTTAGTAACTAATAGCGATGGTGTTACTGAACTTCAATTTCAAGTTTGGAAAAATAATGTCAAGTTGAATCCAGAAAAGTGGATTATCAAGAAATGATTTTGCTATATTTACATAATAAATATTGAATTATGAATATAATATTTGGCTTAGGAATGCCTGGAGGATGGGAGTGGATAATAATTGGGCTTATTGTTGTTATTTTTTTTGGTGCTAATAAAATACCAGAAATATTTAAGGGTTTTGGAAAAGGAATAAGAGAGTTTAAGGACGCTTCAAGAGAAATAAAAAAAGAAATCGAGAAGGAGTCCGACTCAGGTTCTGAAAAAAAATAATCTACCCAAATAACCAAGAAAACCAACCAGAAGAATTTCCGTTGATTCCTTTTTTCTTAATTATTTCTGCAACATTTTCAGGGCTGTAACCTATTGAATTAGCTACATGTCCAAGTAAAAAGAACTCGTGATCGTGTACTTTATTGTCAGACTTAATCAGACTGACTAAATCTGTAATAAAATCCTCTTTTTCTTCATCACTCAAGTTTTCTTTAATAGACTTACCAAATTCCCCTTGTATATTATTGAAAAAGTTATTTGTATTTATTGTCTCAACATCTTCAGACTTATATTTCTTAAGAATTTTACTTGAGTTCATAATATCTTTTTCTTCTTGACCTATACTTCCATCAACTCTTGCTATTTTTGCAAAACATGATGTTATTGATTTATTTAAAATTTCTTTACTCATAGTGATTTTTTGTTTACCTAAAATTAATATTATTATTTAAAATATTAAATTATGTTTAGCATAATAAAGTTTCTTATTAAGATATTATTATTTTTTTCTATTATCTCTTGTGGTAATAATACTAATAAATCTAGAGAAATAAGTAAATCATTTCTGCCAAATGCATCTGGTGAAAATAATGAGATGTTAATAGTTATGGACTCTTCAACATTTCAGAGAGATGTTGGGAGATTTCTTGTTAATACATATGGATCATTTGTATCAGGATTGCCACAACCTGAAAAGAAATTTGATCTAAGGTATATTAGACCTAGAAGTTTTAATAGTATTCTCAAACATGCAAAAAATATTGTTGTTGCATTTACACTTGATGGGAAGGGTATAGATTCTGATATACTGCGTAAGAACTTTAATGAGAACTCTCTGAAAAGAATGAAAAATGACACAAGTCTTTATTACTTCACTAGAAGAGATCAATATGCAAAAGGGCAGATAGTTCTTTATCTTTTTGGTAAGTCTGAGAAACTTTTGCTTAGAAAAATTAAAAGTAATAAGCATTTAATTTTAAAATACTTTGATGATGAAGTGAAGAAAAGAGTCTGGAATGATATTTTTAGAAGGCAAGAAGATAATATAGTAGCTAAAATATATGAAGATCATTCAGTTAAGATCAAAATTCCTTTTGGCTATGATTTAGCTAAGAATCTTCCAGATTCTGAAGGAAATTTCTTTTGGTTGAGACAGCTTGAGCCAGACTCTGAGAAAAACATATTTGTCTATTACGAGGACTTTTATGACTATAAATGGGTTGACTTTGGAAGTGTCAGAAGAATTAGAGAGAAAATTTCAAAAAAATTTCTAACTGATTCTGAAAACAAAAAAGTTTTTATGACACTTCAGGATGTATTTCCTATTGAATATAAGGATGTATTATTTAAAAATAATCGTGGTGTTGAGGCTGTGGGTTTATGGAAATTAAGTGACTTATCTGCAGGAGGCCCTTTTAAAAGTTATATTTTATATGATGAGACAAAGAAGAGGGCATATTATATAGAGGGATATGTTTTTGCCCCTGGTCAAAAAAAAAGAAATTTAATGCAAGAAATAAACTCTATTTTGAACACATTTGAGATATGATATCATTTTTGAAAGGAAACAAAGTTGAGATTGATCCCGCGAAAGTAATAATTGATATTAATGGTATTGGATATAAAGTCAATATTTCATTAAGGACTTATTCTAAAATCAAGGATTTAGATGATTTGTATATTTACACGCACCTTCACGTGAAAGAAGATTCTCATACCCTATATGGATTTTACAATAAAATGGAAAGAAAAACATTTTTAGATCTTGTCTCAATATCTGGTGTTGGTCCAAGTACAGCTGTTATGATTTTATCATCCCTCTCTGCTGATGAGCTAAAATTAGCTATTATTGATTCAGATGTTAATAAAATAAAATCAGTTAAAGGAATTGGTCAGAAGACAGCAGAGAGAATCATTTTAGAATTAAAAGATAAAATCTCATTAGATGATATTGAAAATGTCAAACTTTCTCAAAATATAGGCAATACAATAAGAGATGAAGCGTTATCTGCTTTATCTTCTTTGGGTATTTCGAAGAATGTTGTTGAACGCCATATTGACTCTATTATTGATAAAAATGATGATATCAATCTGGAAGATCTTATAAAAGAAGTACTAAAGAGATCTTAGTGAAAAAAATGTTTTGCTTTGAGACTAGCTACATATTTTTGTATATTCTTTGTTAAATTATTCTTTACAGATAGTTCGTATTTATTTAGTCAAAATAATACAGATTCAATAACTAGTGAAGTTGACTCAGTCTATTCTCCTTCGAGTTTTACTACCTATCAAATTAATGATAGATACTCAGACCCTTTTTCAAGTCTTTTCTCAAACAATGCATATAATTTAAATACTAGTCTTTTAAAGCTTTCATCTAAGTATGATACATCTAGAGTCTTCTATTTAGAAGAGAAATTAGGTTCCTTGAATTACAGACCCTCAATTGCAATACCATTTAATAGTTATGATAGATATAATACTAAAAAACAGGTTAGGGAATACTTCAGAGATAAATCCTTAAGCTTGGATGGAGAGAGTGCTTTGAAAAGTGGTAGATTGATTCCAAAAATATATATACCGGAATCTTTAGATAGAATTTTTGGAGGAAACTTTATTGATTTACAAGTAAATGGATTTGTTAATCTTGATTTTGGAGGAAGATTCCAAAAGGTTGAAAACCCTTCAATCCCTATAAGGCAGCAGAGAAACGGTGGATTCAATTATGATCAACAAATAAATTTAAATATAAATGGAAAGGTTGGCGAAAAATTAAAAATTACTGCAAATTTTGATAATAATAATACATTTGACTTTCAAAATAATTTAAAATTAGATTATACTGGATTTGATGAGGAGATAGTAAAAAAAATTGAGGTTGGAAATGTAAGTATGCCTGTAAAGAATAGTCTTCTAAGGGGGGCACAGAGTTTATTCGGTCTAAAGACCCAACTGCAATTTGGTAGATTGAGCATCACAGGAATTTTATCTAGACAGCAAGGGAAAGCAGAATCAATTAAAATAGATAATGGTTTTCAAGGTAGGGAATTTGAAATTATTGGATCAAAATATGACAGAAATAGGCATTATTTCTTAGGTCACTTTTTTCGAGATAATTACGAGAGATGGTTAACATCTTTGCCACTAGTAACCTCAGGGATAAATATTAATAGGGTAGAGGTTTATGTTCTTAACAGAACAAACAATTCTGAGTCTCTAAGAAACTTTGCAGCATTTACTGATTTGGGAGAAGGAAAAGTAATTTTAAAACAAAGTAATTCTCAAGTTGGGGTAGGTAATGGTGGACCAAATGATAATAGTTCAAATTCATTATTTGACAATTTAACATCAAATACCGGATTAAGAAATATTGATGAAGTTGATAACCTATTATCTTCTCAGTTCATTTTTTCAAAATCTTTAGATTATGAGAAGGTAACTTCTGCTCGTAAACTTGACTCTGATGAATACGAGATAAATAAGAACTTGGGTTATATTTCATTACTAAGAAGACTTCAGAATGATGAAGTTCTTGCTGTTTCCTATGAATACACTTACAATGGGGAAAGATTCAAGGTAGGTGAACTTACAGAAGATTACCAAAATAGAGACGAGAGTGAGGTTATATTTTTGAAATTATTAAGACCTTCAAATATTAATGTTTCTATACCCACATGGGATTTGATGATGAAAAATATTTATAATCTAAATGCGACTAGAATTGAAAGTGAAAATTTTGAGCTTAAAGTAAATTACCGTGATGATGCAGTGGGTTTTAATAATCCAAGCCTAAATGAGGGTGTATTAACTAGAGATAAACCACTTGTTAGACTTTTAGGTTTAGATAGACTTAACTCAAATAATGACCCTCAGTACGATGGGAATTTTGATTTTGTAGAAGGTTTTACTATAAACGCGGAGAGGGGAAATATAATTTTTCCAGTTTTAGAACCATTTGGCTCTACCCTTGACTCATATTTTCAGGAAAGTTCAGAGGTTGATTTATCTGAAAGGTACGTATTCAATGAGTTATACGAAATGACACAAGACGAAGCTGAAAAGGTATTGTCAAAAAATAAATTTTTTATTGTCGGTACTGTCTCATCTGGTTCTGGAAGTGAGATAAATTTACCTGGTTTAGGGATATCTGAAAACTCAGTAGTTGTCACTGCTGGAAATTTACAATTAGTTGAAGGCACGGACTATACTGTTAACTATAATTTAGGAAGTGTTAGAATTTTAAACCCTTCGATATTGAGCTCAGGACAAGAAATAAATGTCTCTTTCGAGAAGGCTGATCTTTTTAATTTTCAAACAAAATGGTTATCTGGAGCTAGAGCTGAATATGAATTTGATGAAAATATAAATTTAGGTTTCACTGTTTTTCATTTAAATGAGAGACCGGGTGGAGTAACAAGGTTTAGTGTTGGGAATGAACCGGTTAAAAATACTAAATATGGATTTGACTTTAATATAGATAAAGAAAGTGAGTTAATAACAAAGGTAATAAATGCGATTCCTTTATTAGGTACAAGAGAGATGTCAAACATAAATTTTAGTACTGAATTTGCACAAATAGTTCCTGGAACATCAAATATGATTAATGGAGAAGGTATTACATATATAGATGATTTTGAGAGTGCTGTTATTCCTATTTCAATTGGAGGCTCAAACTTATCTTGGAAGCTGGGGTCAACACCTCAAACTACAAATGATAAGTTTGATAAAAGTAAATTAACAACAAATAATTTAGGATACTCTTATAATAGAGCTAAGATAGCTTGGTACACAATTGATAATATCTTTTATCTCAATGGAGGATCACAAAAACCTCGAAATATTTCTCTTGATGATTTAGAAAATAATTATATAAAAGCTATCTCTCCTCAAGACATATTCAGGCAGCAAGACAGACAACTCATAAACACAAACCTCCCTGTTTTTGATATAGCTTATTTTCCTAGTGAGAGGGGGCAATATAATTATAATCCTAACCTTACCTCTTCTGGTCTCCTTAAGAATCCAGCTTCTAATTTTGGTGCAATTACAAGAAGTATTTCTAATGATACAGATTTTGATCGGACAAATGTTCAATACATTGAATTCTGGATGATGGATCCTTTTATAGATGGCGAGAATGGAAAAGTTTTGGATGGTATTTTTAATGAAAATAATTCATCAGGAGGTAAACTCATTTTTAATTTAGGAAATGTCTCCGAGGATCTGATGAAAGATAATGTTCACGCTTTCGAGAATGGTCTTTCTTCGGATTATTCTGATTCTGGTATAAAATATAATGAGTGGGGAAGGGTTACCTCAAAACAATATTTAACTAAATTTTTTGAAAATAATAATGAATCTAGAGAGAATCAAGACGTTGGTTTGGATGGTTTAAAAGATGTTGGAGAGGTAAATTATTTTCAACAAAATTTTATAGATAAGTTAACTCTTAATTCAGAAGCCTCAGAAAGATTAATTTCCGATGTCTCAGCTGATAATTTTCAGTATTACCTAGGAGAAGATCTTGATTTATCTAATAAGAAAATCCTAGAGAGATATAAAAGCTTTAATGGTATGGAGGGTAATACGCCTCTTACCTCCAACACCAATTTTTCATCTCAAGGTTCACCATTTCCAGAAAATGAAGATTTAAATGAGGATAATACTCTTTCCGATCTAGAAAGTTACTACGAGTATGAACTTGACTTGAGGCCTGGTTCAATGAATGTTGGCCAAAATAATATTGTTGACAAGATAACAGATCAGTCAGGAAATGCTACCTGGTATCAGTTCAGGATTCCAATAAGAAATCCCGACAGAGTACATGGTAATATTTCTGATTTTAAGACTATAAGATTTATAAGAACATACCTAACTGACTGGGAAGATCCTGTTGTCCTAAGGTTTGCAAAATTTCAAATGGTAGGTAGTCAATGGAGAAAGTATGACAGTAACCTTTATCAGTCTGGTTTAAATGAAGTTAGTGAGATTACTGATTCAGATATGCAAATATCTGTAGTAAGTATAGAGGAGAATAGTATAGGTTCAGAAACTAAATCTCCATATGTAGTCCCTCCTGGAATACCACGAGATATAGACAATACTACTATCGTCCAGAGGAGAACTAATGAGCAGTCACTTCAATTGTGTGTGGATGACTTATCGGATGGAGATGCGAAAGCTGTCTTTAAAGAGTCAAATTTTGATTTGATAAATTATGGGAGAATTAAAATGTTTATCCATGCAGAGCCAAATGATGGTGATATAATTTCTGATGATGAAATTAATGCTTTTTTAAGGTTTGGTAGTGATTATGAAAATAATTACTACGAGATAGAATTACCATTAAAGGTTACAAGACCATCACTCCTAAATCAGAATGGATCAAATTTAGAGAGAGCTATTTGGCCTGAAGAGAATGAAGTTAATGTATTTATTGAGGAGTTATTAGCTCTTAAATCAGAGAGAAATAGGGAAGTGTCTGACATCTCAATTCCTTATTCTAAAACCTCTAGAAACGGTAAATATATATTTAGGATTGTTGGAAGGCCCTCCCTAAGTTCTGTATTAAACTTTATGATAGGTGTAAAAAACCCTATAAGTGAGGACAGAGCATCTAAGTCTGCATGCTTATGGTTTAACGAGTTAAGGTTAACTGATTTTGATAAGACAAAGGGATGGGCAGCTAATGCTAGTTTGAATATGAAGTTATCAGATTTTGGAACAGTTTCCTCCTCAGCAAGGTATACCTCGGTCGGGTTTGGTTCAATTCAGCAGAGGATATCTGAGAGGTCAAGAGAAGAGACAATGCAGTATGATGCATCAGCTAATTTAAACTTAGATAAATTTTTACCTTCTAAATCCGGTATTAAACTCCCTTTATATATTTCAACTTCAAAAACAATAGTTACCCCTAAGTATGATCCACTAGATAAAGATATACCATTAAGCGCTTCAATAAATTCTTTTGATACAAGAAAAGAGAGGGAAGATTATAAGAAGTTGACTGAGGAAAGAATGGAATCAAAATCTATTAGTCTTGCGAATGTTAGGAAGGAAAGAACAAATTCAGAGTCAAGAGTTGATTTCTGGGATATAGAAAACTTTTCAACAAGTTTCTCTTACAGTGAGAGAAAAAGTTCAAATGTTACAACGCAGACTCTAGAAACAAAAGAACACAGAGGAAATATTTCCTACAACTTCTCACCTAAGACGATCTCTATCCAACCATTTAAAAACGTTAAGTTTTTTGATTCAAAAATTTTAAAGTTAATTAAGGATATAAATTTTAATCCCCTCCCCTCAAGTGTAAATATAAGAGGTGACATGAATAGGTCTTTTAATAAAACCCAGTATCGAAATTCAGATTTAACTACCTCCGGAGTTGATCCAATCTTTGAGAAATATTTTTCTCTTAATAAATCATATGGCTTACAGTGGAATATTTTTAATAGTATGAATATTGACTTTAATGTTATTGATAACTCAGTGGTAGATGAACCTCAGGGTGAATTAGATACCCAAGAGAAGCTTGATAGTATGTACTATAACTTAAAGAGATTAGGAAGAACAAAAAATTTTAATCAATCAACATCAGTAAATTATAAACTTCCTATCGATAAACTTCCTTTATTGGACTGGATAAGTTCAACAGCTAAGTATTCATCGAGATATATGTGGTCTGCTGGTTCGTATCAACAATCTGATACCTTAGGTAATATTGTAGAAAATGGAAGAGAGTATTCATTAACAACAAAACTTGATGTAAATAAACTTTATGATAAAATTCCAATATTTAAAAATTATACAAAAAAATATAAAGAAAAAGACTCCATAGGTACCGTCTTTCAGTCAAGAGTTTTTGATGGTATAATGAAGATGGTAATGTCTTTAAAATCAATTAATCTAACATATAACGTAAGTGAGAGAACTGCCATGTCAGGGATTATTGATTCACCTGGAATATTTGGTATGAATAATATTTCTGGTTCACCGGGATGGGATTTTATTTTTGGATCTCAAGATGCTGGTGTAAGAAAAAGAGCAGCAAGGAACGGCTGGTTAGTTAAGAATGATTTTCTAAATACCCCATTTCTCCAGAGTAGAAACCATAATTTTCAATTTAGAAGTAGTCTGGAGCCAGTCAATGGATTTAGGATTCAATTAGATGCCAAGAGATTGGTTTCAGAAAATTTTCAAGAAATATTTCGTTACAATTCTTTGGATGACTCTTATGTCTCACTTACACCAAGTAGAGGTGGAAATTTCTCTCTCTCTTTCTTAGCAATAAAAACTGCATTTGTTAAAGAAGATAACTCGAAAAAATCATCAACCTTTTTGAAGTTTGTTGAAAACAGAGAGGTAATTAGATCAAGATTAAACGACTTAAATGGCTCAGGAGAGTATGGTCTTAATTCTCAAGATGTTTTAATTCCAGCTTTTATTTCTGCTTATTCAGACTCTGATCCTTCTAACTTTTCTCTTAAACCATTTCCTAAAATTCCAATTCCAAACTGGAGAATTGATTTTTCTGGATTAAGTAAGATAAAGTCGCTCAGTGAAATTTTTACTACAATAACTTTGACTCATTCATATCAGAGTACTTACTCGGTAGGAGAGTTTTCTAATTCTTTACTATATCAGAATAATCTTGATTTTACAAATTCGTTAATGAATTATCCATTAGCATCTGAGCAGACTGAAAATGGATTAATTCCATTTTATATTATTAACCAGGTGAGAATTGTTGAGAGATTTGCTCCACTTATAGGATTGAATTTAAGAACAAAGAATAATTTAAATGCAAGAATAGATTTTAAAAAGGACAGAAATATTATGTTAAACTTATCTAATTCACAAGTAAATGAGATGAGAAACTCAGATTTTACCATTGATTTTGGTTACACACGGGACGAGTTGAGGCTCCCTTTCAAATACCAGGGAAATACAATAATTCTAGATAATGAGATTGAATTCAGATTAAACTTTACAATAAGAAATACCAAGACAATACAGAGAAAAATAGATGACGAAAGTGTAATAACAAACGGTAATTATAATTTTCAGTTGAGACCTAATATAAATTATACAGTTAATGATAGAATGAATCTTGTAATCTATTACGATAGGGTCATAAATAAACCAACTGTATCTAATTCTTTCCCAAGATATTCTACCAGTTTTGGTGCAAGGTTAAGATTAAGTTTGAATCAGTAATATCTTTACTTTTATATAAAAATTTCATTTACTATATTCGTTCAATGGATAAGAAAGAACTAAAATATACACAAGACCACGAGTGGATGAGAGTAGATGGAGAACATGCTTTCATAGGAATAACAGACTTTGCACAAGGTGAGTTAGGTGACATAGTATACGTTGAGATCGAGACCTTAGACGAGTCAGTTGACATGGGAAATGTTTTTGGAACTATAGAGGCTGTAAAAACAGTTTCTGACCTGTTTATGCCTGTAGATGGTGTTATTGTTGAAGTTAATGAAAAGCTAGAGTCTGAGCCAGAACTTGTAAATAATGATCCTTATGGTGAGGGATGGATGGTTAAAATTAAACTTGATAACCCTTCTCAAGTCAACGAACTTCTTGATCTTGTCGCGTATGAAAAAATTACCGGTTAGTTTTTTTATATATCTATCTCTTAATTTCATCTGGATTTTTTTGATAATATATCTAATGATATTTTATCAACCTGAAAGTTCTACATACTCTAGATTTAGTCATCTTGATAAATTAATTCATTTTAGCTTATTTTTTATTCAATCATTGATAACATCAAAAACTATATATCTATACAGGGGTGATTTTAGCTATAACATCTTCATTATGATAATATTCATTCTGACAGTATTTGGGCTATTTACTGAGATTCAACAATTGTACATACCTTTCAGAAGTTTTGATTATTATGATTTGTTTTTAAATGTACTTGGTGTCTTCTCCGGTGTTTTTTGTGTTAAAATTTTTAATAAATAGATATCATTTACTTATATTAGATGCATGGAATTAAAGAAAAATCCTGAAGCTGATTTAGAAAGAAGGAGCGGACTGTTTCTCAATATTGGACTTTGTGTGAGCCTCTTACTAGTTATAACTGCTTTTGAGTGGAGGTTTTATGACAGAGGTGCAGGTATGGATTTAGGTTCTATAGATGATGATTTTGAGGATCTCATGGAAATACCTCCAACTGAACAACCACCACCACCACCACCAGTTATCCAACAACCT